>DXAV01000019.1 GCA_019116805.1 Candidatus Bacteroides merdavium
TTTCAGTTTCACGTTCACAATGTCGTTTCCCTTCAGGCGGACGAGCGTTTCTGCCGCCTTGCGTCCCTTGACCAGCCGAAGGCGATAGGTGCGGCCGACGGGCAGGTTGCGCAGCACACAGGGCGCGAAGCCTGCCGCGAGGCCGTTCAGGAAGACGGCCGCATCTACCTCGTCGCACGACACGTTCAGCAGTCCGTAATCGGCCAGAGGCGAAATGAGGTTCAGCTCCACGCTCTTCCCCGCATCCACCCAGAAGAAGTCGGTGCGCGAGTCCAGTCCCTCCTTCTTCGAACTGACGGCATAAAAGCCCGGCGCCAGCTTTCCCCGCCATTCGCCCTGCCCCACCCGCTCGCGGTTGAGCCAGATTTCGGTGTCAGCGTCGAAGGCGGTAATGTGCACATCCGACCACCGGCCGGACGGAAGCGAAAGGCTGTCCACGGCCAGCGAATCGGGCAAAGCCTCCTCTCCGGCTTCAGGCACTCCCGTGCCCGCCCTGCGGAACGGACGAAGCCCGACGCCATGCAGGTTGACCACCCTGCGCTCGGCGTTAGCCAGCTCCACCCACCGCTCATGCCAGAGCGAGTCGCCCCGACTGACGGTCAGGCGGTAGCGTCCGGGCATCAGGCGGGCCGTTTCGGCGCGCTGCACACCCACGGGCTGCCCGTCCAGGCAGATACGGGCATCGGGCCAGTCGGTCTCCACGGTCAGGTAGGCATAATAGGGCTGCAAGACATACCGCTTCTCGAAACGCACGGTGTCGGTCAGCTCGATGGTGTCGGTCAGAGTCTGGTAGAAGGGCGACTCGATGCGGCAGGCATGACGCCCCAGGGGCAGGTAGAGCGAAAGCTGTCCGTCCATGACGGGATGGACGACGGTATCGACGCAGACGATGGCATGGCCGGGCACGACGGAAAGCACCGCCCACTGCTTCTGCTGGCGGTACTCCTTCTCCAGGCTTTCGGTATGGAGGTAGGCATGATAGTGCTTTTTCTTTTTCAGCACGCCGTCGGGCACCTTCCAAGCCAACTGCCCGTAATCCGGATGCTTGACGGTGAGGAAAGCGGTGCGATGAGGCAGGGTCAGGGTGACCATTCCCTCCCCCTCGGCAGCAGGCACAGGCACGTCGCCCACAAAGAACTGGAAGCCTTTCTCGTTGGTGAAAAAGTCCAGCAGAGCCTGCCGCTTGTCGGTGGCAAAGGGCGCCTTCCGCAGGAACGGCTTCCTGTAGCGTCCAAAATCCTCGACGTGCATCCGCTGGGCCATCACGGGAAAGGCCGTCACGCACCATAAAAGTATGATCCACCCGTATCTCATGCGTACTGTTTCTGAAATCATGCCTTGCAAACATACGGAAAAATAACGGAATAACCGACGCTGCTCTCCGATTTTCTTTACAAAGCATCGGCATTATATACCTGCGCCAAATGCCACTTTATGCGCATAACTATGGACTTCAGGTTTGCCATGTAGGTAGTAAGCAAGCTGAAGAGGGTAATTTCCAGGCTGGGGAAAGCAGTCGTTTGCCCAGCTTAAAGCACCGCTTTATCCAGCTTAAACCATTGCTTTGCCCAGCTTAAAGCATCGCTTTGTCCAGCTTAAAACTTCGCTTAGAAGATGAAGTCCCTTCCCTTTTTAACCATAGGCAAATATTCTTCCCCGTTTATCCTTCATCGTTTCACAACGACGACAACAGGCTGCAGATAAAGGAATTGCAGTGAAACATACCGGTTTCACGTGAAAGCAAACGAGACTTTACCTGGTGAAGGCAACGCTCCTCACACGGAGGCGAACACCTTCACCGCATGCTTCACAAGAAACCACTAATATACACCGCATTACGGTGAAATTTCACAAAGGGAAACGGAAATCGGGGCGTGAAAGGAAGCTTTTACAGGCTTTCATCCAAAAATTGTCCCATTCGTTTGGGGGCTTTCCCGAATATTTGCTACATTTGAGCAGCCAAACGACAGAAAGCATCTTGCAATGAAAGAAAACGACCCGATACCGACCTTAGCTCCCACATGGGGCGCGGACGTGTTTCCGCTGCTCTCCTGGTTCAGACAGGAGCGGCTGAAGCAGGCCAACGTCATGGTGGTGGGCTGCGGTGCGCTGGGCAACGAGGTGCTGAAGAACCTGGCCCTGTTCGGCGTGGAGCATCTGGTCATCGTGGACTTCGACACCATCGAGCCGTCCAACCTGACCCGCTCCATCCTCTTCAGCCGGGCCGACGCCGAAACACGCCGCCACAAGGCAACGGTAGCGGCAGAACGCCTCCGCGACATCAATCCCGCCATCCACGTACTGCCCCTTGTGGGCGACATCTGCCACGACGTGGGGCTGGGCCTGCTGCGACGGATGGATGTCGTGGTGGGATGTGTGGACAACCGCTGGGCACGCTACTGCCTGAACCGCCTGTGCATGCGTGCCGGTGTGCCCTGGGTGGACGGAGGCATCGACGGACTGGAAGGCACGGCGCGGGTATTCGTGCCCGGCAAGAACTGCTACGCCTGCAACCTGGGGCCCGAAGCGCTGAAAGACTTGTCGTACCGCCTGTCGTGCAGCGCGGCCATCCGACGGAACGAAGAAGCGGGCCGCGTGCCGACCACGCCGGTCATCGCCTCCATCATCGGTGCTGTGCAGGCACAGGAGGCCGTCAAGCTGCTGCACCCGGACGAATTGGCCGACGGAGAGCTGACCTCGCTGTGCGGCAAGATGTTCTACTACGAAGGCCAACACCTAGCCGCACGCATTGCGAACTTTGCGGGCTACGACGACGAATGCCCCATGCACGAACGATGGGAGCCGGTGGAAAAGGCAGACCTCACGACCGACCGGCCGATTGGCGAGGCACTGGACAGCCTGGCCGGGAAACTGGGATGCCGGGACCCGGAAATTGTACTCAGGGACCACTGCTTCGTGGACTACCTGACCGTACGGAAAGACGAGCGGAGGGTGGCCACCCTGCTGCCCGACTATGCCATCGCCCGCTTTCTGGAAGAAGAACCCTCGCTGCGACACCTTCCTTTCCACGCCCTGTACCAACACGAGATAAAAACCGTCGGCAAGGATTTTCCCTACCCGGAGCTGACGCTGGCACAGGTCGGCATCCCGCCGTGGAGCGTCCTGCACGTACGCACGGAAGACGGCAGCCGCTACGTGGAACTGGCCGACGAACGGAATTACGCAACCTTCTTATTTCAAAACAGACAGGCATGATGAACGAAACAGACCTATATGACATCAGTGCGGAATATCTGCTGAATTACCTCTACCCTGACCGCACAGACCAATGGCAGGCGGATTGCGCCGGCACGTTCTATCGGAACTACAGCCCGGACATCCTGCCGCTTGAGGAAGACGGGCGGACGGTGCGCCTGACCCGTGACGGCTTCCTCCGGCTGCTTCCCCAAGGAGTCATCGCCCCCGACAATGCCCTGAAAGGAAAGGATTTCGAACAGAAATACGAACAGCTCAAGAAGAAAGAGGAACTCCTGAAAGACCTCTTCCGGCCTGTGGACACACTGAACTTCAGGTTCCGCCTCCACATCGGGAAAGAGGCGGAAGAACTGTCGGGCGGGAAACTGGCCCTGCTGCTGAAACGGTATTTCGGCTACGACCTGGAGCAGGAAGAAAATCCATACATCCGGAAAACGGCACCGCTGCTGCCGCTCGTCAGTCACCTGCGCGCCGACTTCGGCTTCCTGCACACCCTGCTGAAGAGTCTGTTCGGCTGCCCCGTGGAGATGACAACCGGACGATATACATGGGACGAAGGCAACGGCTATTCACAACCCGCCGTCAGCTACCACCTGCTTGTCCCCGACCTGACTACCGAGGCATACAACGAGCTGAAACAAGCCATAGATCCGTTCGCCGACTTTATCCGCGAATGGTTCATCCCCTTCGACACGCACTGTACCATAGCCGTCAAGCACCACGGCCGTCCCTTTGTCCTGGGCAACGCCCTGACACTGGACTACAACACCGAGACATCAACCCAGCATATTGACACTAACAGGAATCCATTATGAACATCAATTCAAGAATAGACTGGAAAGCCGGCATGGCCATCACCGCCCAAACCTTCCTGGAACTGGACGAAAACCTGCGCCACAGGCAACAGGCGGCCACCCGGGCCGTCAACGGAAACGAATTCGGCCTCATCCCCTTCACCGAGTTCGACAACCGGGGTGGTTTCGTCCGCAACAAACTGGAAATAGAACGTCTGGCCTGCATGGCCCTTCTCCCTTCCGGAAAAATCCTGCACATTGACGAAAAGGTCGTGGTGACCGTCCCGCTGGTGTATGGCAACGAATACTACCTGGCCTGCGGCTTCGGCGAGAAAGACCTGGAATTCGACGTCGAGGAAGTGCCCTTCGTGCGGCCGGAATACACCTACGGCATCTACCCCCTGAGCGAACTGGAAGGGACAGACCTCTTCCCGGTCATGAAGTTCAAGGTCAACGAGGGTGTCTTTGCCATCGACGAATCCTATATCCCGCCCAGCCTGTATCTTTCGTCCGACAGCCGTTTCCAAGCCTATCTGGAACAGCTTACGGAGAAGACCCGCACGCTGGCCGAACATCCGAACCTGGAATCCGGCGAAGGGAAACGCGCCTTCCAGCGCTACGCCTATCTGCTAAAGAGCTATGACGCCCAAGGCAGAACACGCCCCTTCGTCCAACTGACCTACGAAATAGCCCAGGCCGCCGACTACTACATCGTCACGTCCCACTCAGAAACGCCGGCATCCATCCCAACCTATTCGGGATACGACATCGCAAGCTGGCTGGAGTGGCTGGACGGCTACCTGCACAATGCGGCAAGCATCCTTGACAAGGTTGTCCTGGAAGACCATTCCATCGACTTCGACGAACTGAAAGCACAAATCAAGGCGGAACTGTACGAGCAATTGCGCCCCGAGCTGTACGAACAACTGTACGCCGAACTCAAAGAACGGCTCTATACCGAGATTTCCGAAGACCTGACCATCCGCCTGACCGACTACATGAACCAGCAGCTCAAGGCCGAGCTGCACGACCTGTTGTCGGGCGAATTGTCGGAAGAACTGTACGAAAGACTGTACAAAAACCTGTATGAGAGCCTGTACAACGCCTTGTATGTCCCGACGGAAGAAGAAGAGGAAGAAGAGTTTACACCTTTAATTTAACACGTTGCCTATGAGCGTCCTACTACCCTTACAAGTGACTGGCGGCCGGCTGGCCGGCTCCCCCAATCCGCAACCGGCCATCGACGCGTTCATCGAGCTGCTGTTGAGCACGCCATGCGGAGGCTGTGTGGCAGATCCGGAATTCGGGTTTATCTTCAATAACCTGAAGTTCGAAATCTTCAACGAGAAGGAAGGGGTCATTTATGACTCAGCACCTCAGGACGGTCCATATGCAAGATTATATGACAAAAAGGTGTCGGGGAATTCCCAAAACATCAACACATTCGCAGTGGATCTGAAAAAAGCCATCGAACAATACGAGAGAAGACTGACCGGCGTTTCCGTCTCCATGACCTACCTCAAAAGCCAAAAGATGATCCAAATCATCGTCGAAGGGTTGTTGACGGAAACCAACGAACCATACAAGTACACCACCAGCATCAACCTCTGGAACTAACGACCTTCAGGGAACATCCCGACCAAAACTAAAATGAAACAGAAATGAAGCAGACGATATTCAACACACGCCAAAGGGCAGAAGAAATCATCAAGGAAGCCATTGCCGCCTGGGAACAAAGCACCAACAGCGAACACCTGGAAGGGATTGAGCAAGATCCGGTTTTCTCGCTGTTTCTGACAGCACTGGCCTATCAGGCCAACGAAATCGACAACGAAATCGAACAGCTCAAAGCCGAAATTCTCTACGAACTGGGACAGATGCTTGTTCCCTACGAACGGACTCACGCGCTTCCGGCAACGGCTGCCGTGGAGGTGACGCCGAGTGACAGCATCGCGATACAGACACTGGACCATCGGACAGTATTTTCCCTACAGGACACGCCGTTCACGTTCATTCCGTTTCTCAGAACACGTGTGTTCAACTGTAAAACCACGTCAATAGCCCGAATGGACAGCCGTCGCTGGAAAGTGGCCCTGCAATGCAAGGAACCGCTCAACAATCTGTCCGGCATGACCTTCCTGATCGGCAATCCTCACTTCCAGGACCTGAAGGTTTTTGCCAACGGCCACCCGCTGCCGCTCATCAAGCCGTGGGACTATGCGGACCTGCCTCTGGACAGCTGTTTTTCACTGGAGAACCTGATCTATAACCAATCGCCCGTGTTCCAGCCCCGCCACATCTGGTTCGACCTGTTTGCCAGACAGAACGTACGGCTGTTCGCCATAGATTCCTACAAGACGCCTGCCGCATCGCAACCGACCGAAAGGCTGGAACTGGTATTCGAGTTCTTCGGCATCGACGACCAGTTTCTGTTCGACAAGGAGATGTTGTCCCTGAACTGTACCATCCTGGCCAATGCCTCCATAGCATCTGCGACCCTCTCGGCCAGTTCCCCCATCACACGCCTGGCCGGACGGAACGACCTCTCCACGCGCTGGCAATTTCTGCACCTGCTCCGACCGACAGACACGCAGATATTCAAAGAAGAGCCCATTGAAATCCGCAAGATGACAGCAAGCCGGTTCAACCCCGAACATTTGGTCAAACTGGCCAGCACGCTTATCAGCCGCTTCTCCTCCGATTATTATGCTTTCCAGGGCATCGACACCCTCCGGGAAGGGAACTTCATGGAAAGCTTCTACTCCCTGCTGAAAAAGATGTCGGAAGGAGTGGCCAAGGCCTCGAACACCTACACTTCGAGCCTGTATCTGATGCTCAAGAACGACAACGGTTTCCGCCCCAAAGACAAAAGTCTCCACATAGACTATCTGGTCACCAACGGCAGTGCCGTCAATGGCTTGCTGAACAACAAAAGCAAGTTCAATATTCAGGCAAACGGATATTTCACAAATGCCAGACTGGTTGCCGAACCCATGCCAGGTTTTGACGAAGCACAAAGCATAGACGCCGAAAACGCGCTTGCGCGCTACTACCTGACGACCAACGACCGCATCGTGACACCGGCTGACATCAAGGTGCTGTGCTATAACGAACTGGCCGCCCGGTTCGGCATCACCAACGAGATGATTACAGGCATAAGAGTCAGAAACAGCCGCCACACCGAACGCAACCACTGCGGACTGGAAACCCAGGTTTACATCTCTCTGAAAAACGACCCGTTCATCAAACGGAGCTTTCAAGGGAAAATACCGATGACCGAAATGGTGCTGCAAAAAATGATTGAAGTGAGAAGCGCCAATATCCTGCCGGTCCAGGTCAATATCGAAATCGGCTAAGAAACCGCTGGGGAAAATCTTTCGACAAACGGCAAGTGAGAACCTATAAATTATTACTTTTGTAACCCAAACAGAAACGCAATCATGGAAGATTTCTTTTTAGACATCGTATATAAAGACAAAAAGGTAAGGTTCCGCATCATGAACCCACAGGCACCACTGAGCGCCCTGATGAACAACCTGCGTCATGCTATCGGAAAGGACGGACGGCTCATTTTCGACTTTCCGTCGATAGACCCGACAGGTGCTCCCCTGGACTATTTTTTCGGAAAAGAGGACACGACGACCCACGAAACGCGTGTACTCAGACCCCGAATCGGCAAGACCGACCAGACGCTGGCCGACTACAACGTCAACAACGGCGACACGGTTTTCCTAATTCCAGATCCCTTCCCCGGATAAAATCCAACAAACAAGAGCAACCATGCAAACGTATCCTATGAACTGGCAGGACTATTCCCCCCAACTATTGAGCGGAAGAAACCGAAGGCTGCTCCATGAATGGAGCCAACTGGACCGTGCTCTGGAACACCGGAAAGAAATCGGATACCAAGTCAGCAGACGTAACGAGCAAGGCATGCCCACAACCTACCTGATAACCTATCGCATCCGTTCCATCTGCGGCGTGGAACAGCTTGAACAACTAAACGAACCGAACATCAACAACAAGCCCGTCTTTGCCTCCTGTTTCGTCATGCGTATCAGCCTGCCGGAGAATTATCCTTGCGTGGACGCACCTGCCGAATTTTATTTCCAGACTCATGACCAGGATGGAAAAGCAATCCCCCATCCATGGCATCCCAATATCCGATACTTCGGAGATTTCGCAGGAAGAGTCTGCCTGAATACACCCGACACTTATTCCAGCCTGGCCTGGTGTGTGGAACGTATCGGGCATTACTTGAGTTACGACCGCTATCACGCCACCCAAGAACCGCCCTATCCGGAGGACTTGAAAGTAGCCGAATGGGTCGTCAGACAGGGTGAACCCCACGGATGGATTTACTTCGACCAGCAACCCTTGTAAAAAATAAGATTACAGAACTGCTTCATATTCAATTTAATTTGTTATTTTTGTCCATACATATTTGAATACAGAAACATGAAATTCCTGAATAAAGTCATATATGGTCTTCTCCTGCTCTGCATCAGTTGTACCCTCAACGCGCAAACGGTCAAGCAGATAGAAGTGGCGGGAAATGCCCCATACGTGGACCACATCTCACTTATACCGGGAACAACCGACATGGACCTTCTGGTAAAAATCAGCTTCAACGAGCCGAACAACAGCCTCACTGTCCACCTGATATCCTATCGGAAGTTGTTTGCCTTCCAAAGCGATGTGCGCTATTCGCAGGTGGTACGCCACCACAAGCTCCGTCCAAACAAACTGCCTTATGTGGTGGAATCGGACGAAAAAGCAATCTACAAGATGACCAAAGCGTTGAGAAAATCCATCAAACCTAAAAGAAAGCACGTCTTCAACCAATGGATTGCGTACGAAGGACTCCAACCGCAGCCAACGGAATACAAGATGGTGAACGACTATATCGAACAGACATTCGACATCCTTCATGAAGTGGCCGACGTGTCTATTACGCTAAGAGACCTATTGGTGATGAACGAACAGGACAGCCGGAAAAAGACCCGATACGACCTGTTCTTCCAGACGGATCTGAACCGAAAATACAACATATCCATCAAAAGAGATCCATGTTTCGGAAAAGAAGAAGCCATACAGGAATCCGCGACTCAGGTGGAAAGCATCAAGGCCGGCTATACCTTGCTCAACCAGAAATTCGGCCAAAACTCCAACCAGAACACTCCAGAGAGCGCAAAAATATTCAACGAGATGAAAGCCCTTCTGATGAAACAATTTCCCAGAAAGGAAGGGAACAACGCCTGTCCTGACATTCAAGCTAACATAGAAGCCTACAACCAGTACGTGGATGCCATCGAAAAGATGCAATGTAAATTCCAAGTCTTGAAAAAGAAAGGAAGCACCGCCCTTGACCTCAGTGCCGACTATATTCTGACAACAGCCCGGAAGATCGACAACAACACCAACAAATGGTTACTGAGCACAGACAACATTGAAAAAGCAGACTTGGAGACATCCTGCAACCAGGCTATCAGCTTGATTGAGACACACGTGAAACAGGCGACCCACATCAGCCAGAGCCAACAAGACGCCCTCAATATCTTCAATCAGGCAAAAGTATATTTTCGCAAGACCTGCACAAAAGAATGATACGGATGGAAGAAGGAGCACATAACATACGATGGATCATCGGCCTATGCCTTTGTATAATCCTGTCCTGCACAAGTGTATCGGGACAGGACGAACAAACGACGTTTGCCGACAAAATGCACCTGCTGGAAACAGAAGAACGCATGCTCTATTTCTATCAGGAGCTCAAAGATATCTCTGCCAGGCTGGGACAATGCAAAACGATAGAAGAACTTGCAGGAACCAACAAACAAGTAACAGCCATCGATGCCAAATGGAACACCTACTACCAATCAAGACAGATAGAAATTGCCGAAGACGACTCCCTTCTACAGATCGTTGCCGACTACCAACTGGCCAAACAGAACCTACTGGACTCGATCGCCTTTCAAAAACACATCATCGACGCACGTAAGGAATTTACCGAAGCTGAAATATTTTTCCAGAAACAGGATAGCAGTTATGCGCAACTGTACAAGACAGCCTTAGAATTATCGCTGGTACAGGCATTGACCCCAAAATTGGAAAAGATGAAAGGCAAGGAACAACTGCTGTTTGCAGAAGCTCAAGGACATTATGATACAGCCAAAAGCCTGTCGGAGGAGTTCAGTGAGTTTCTTCCTCGATTTCAGCCCATTGAAGAAAAATTCATCGAAATAAAAAATTTGTCTGAAAAGATACAGGCGTTGGAATACAAGCCTTTGCTGGAACGCATCAAAGATTACTTGTACAGTCTGGCTGCAGTTGCCATGATCCTATTATTTCTCAACATGGTGCAAGCCAAAATAAAAGCACTGAAACAAGCGCGAGAGAATGCAAAGAAACTACGCGAGATGATGAACAACGAGGAGAGCGACTATCCGACCATCTAATGAAACCATAATCCCCAAATAACCAGTAACAATGAACAACCGCCACACCATACTGTTTCTGCTGACTTTCATCCTCATTCTATCGGGCTGCAACAACTTGACGTCCAACAATGAAGAATACAAAAAAGATGTGAACATCAACATCACTAAAATTGAGTTCGAGCCCGATCATAAACACTTCCGACTGGACGTAGAGATCAATGACACGCTCACAGACCAGCTGTTGAGTACCAGTGCGGACAGTATCCACTTCAAGACGGAGGAATTCCTAAAAGGCAACATCTACGACCCCAAGACCCAGCCCCAACTGATAAGTTACGAAAATCTGAAACTAAAAGAAATCGCCAAACTCAAATTGGACGCACTTTTCCTGATAGACCTGACATTGGACTCCACAGCCATCAGCCAGCAATATCAGATTATCAAAAACTTGAAACGCCTTTTTGCCTTGGAGCATCTTCACGTGGCCTTCATGAAAAATGAAAAGGTGACTCCAACCATGATAGCGACAGATTATGTCCTGAACAATTATTTCAAGAGCGAACCCGGAAGGAAATACCTTTATCGGGCTATTTCACATAAGATTGACGAATTCAAAAACGATTCTTCCGAGTATGTAAAAAACGCAAAGGAAAACATATCTACCGCCCCACTTGCCTCCACACGAAAAATCATGTTTGTGTTTTCTGACGCAAAGGTTTACGAACACAACAAGCCCATTGACCCAAAACACTTCGAACTGCAACACCAGATTGCCCAACAGATTGATACGACCATGAAGCTACCCATCTTCTATTTCAATCTGAAGAAGCAGAACGACAGTGAAGAACAGACGAAAGAACAATCCGAACAATCAAAACTGACAGATGAAGAAGCACAAAACTTTCTGGCAGTCCTCTGCCAAAAAAGCGGAGGAAAATACATCAACGCATTCAACCAGAAACTGAAACTGAATGACATATTGCATCTGTTCACCAAAGACTATATCGACTATGTCTTTACTTTCGTCAATCCCGACTATAAAATCTACAGGGGGATGGAACGAAAACTTCAAATCGGCTGCTACTCCGGTGACAGCCTGATAGCATCCGACTATATCTACTATAATGTGGGAAGCGTTTACAACCCCATCATCGTCAATGGGGCGACAACGCTGCAAATCATTCTTCAAGGCTGCTTCCTGGGCATACTGACTATTATCATAATCTACCTGATATTCCAATTTGTCACGCCATGTATCAGTTACTGGTTATTTAAGAGGAAATATGTAACCCGCTATACTGGCAGGAACATGAGCTACAACGGAATGCTGATTGAGCAATCCTGCTACTTCTGCAAAGCCCCGTTCGTAGAAGGCGACGAAATTGTGGCTAAATGCAAGCACATACTCCACAAATCATGCTGGGACGAGAATGAATACAAATGTCCCGAATATGGACGGCATTGCAAACATGGGAGCCACTATTACAACCGCAAGAATCTGTTCGACCCACATAACGCATCGTTCTATCTCATTTGGATTATAGCCGGTGCATTTGCCGGACTTGTTGCCTGGATTTATTTCACAGCCAACGCCCATCACAATGAGAACCTGTTGCTGGTAAGACTCATCCATCTCATCTTCAATGTGAACCCCAGTTCGCCAGAAGCCATAACCCTGATGGATGAATATGGGAGTCACCTCTTTTTCCTCCCTTTCTACGGACTGACGATCGGATTTTCCCTCACACTTTCGCTGAGTTTGCTGACCACTCACGGCCGATGGTTGTGGAAAAGAACTTTGCAGATAGCCGCCAAGGCTATCATCGGAGGCCTGTTCAGTTATTTGGCCTTCTTTATCGGATGTGTCATTTCCATCACGCTAAACTTTAAAGACAACTCTTTCCTAATAGATTGGATACCTTGGATGCTCAGCGGATTTATCATTGCTGCCACAGTTTCCTATGGAACCGACATCAAACTGAAGAAAGCCCTGATAGGCGCGGCTATCTCCATTATTTTCGGTTTAGGCTCTATGTATATATGGTCGTATGGTTTCAATTCGCAAGTGGACACACGCGAATTCCAGCTTCTAAGCTACATGATCTACTGCATTGGATTTGCCATCAGCGTGGCAGCTACCAGTCCGAAATCAGAACACTACTTCCTACGGGTGGAAGGTCCCATCAAGGAAATGGACATCGCTGTTTACAAATGGATGAACTCGCACGAACAAGGCAAGACGATTTCCATTGGCAAGTCGGTCAACTGTGACCTGCAAATGACGTGGGACATCACCAGCCCCATCGCACCCGAACAGGCTGAGGTGAAAATGATTAATGGATATCTCTACCTGACAGCATTGGAAGAAGGTGTCGTGTTCGACAAGAAGCCGTTGAAGACAAACGTCAGGAAAAAGCTTTATCATGGAACCAAGTTTGTCATAGGAAAGACGACATTCACCTACCTCGAAAAAGACTTGTAGCCACTTCCGCTCTTGTCGGACAAAAGAAAAAGGCTGTATCAAGAACCTATCCATGTTTGTTCTTAATACAGCCTTTTTGCTGCGACAAAAGAGTCTTTTTACTCGTTTATCAGGTAGTTCTTGAATGCAGCAAATTCCTTCGACATCGGTACACTTTGTTTTTCGCCTTTCATAAAGGCCTGCAGCTTGGCAGGAATTTCTACAGGTTCACCGATAATTCCTTCCACCGTATCCTTGAACTTGGCAGGATGGGCTGTTTCCAGGAAAATACCCGTTTCGCCCGGCTTCAATCCTTCGGACAGAGCACGATAACCGCAGGCACCATGCGGGTCGAGCAGATAGTGGTATGCTTGCCATACGTTCTTCACCGTTTCGGCTATCTGTTCGTCGGTATAAGTGGCTCCGCTGATATCAGCACAGATGGCGGCATGGCTATTGCCATAAAGGTCGAGTACGCGGGCAAAATTGCTGGGCGCACCTACGTCCATGGCGTTGGCAATGGTGGCTACCGACGGGCGGGGTGAATAGACACCTGTCTGCAGATATTGGTAGAAGATGTCGTTGCGGTTATTGGCAGCAATGAAGCGCTTTACAGGCAAACCCATGTACTTGCCGAAGAGGCCTGCCGTGATGTTTCCGAAGTTTCCGCTGGGTACACAGACAACGACGTTGTCGGCTTTCCCCGCTTTCTTCAGTTGGGCATAGGCATAAAAATAGTAGAAGGCCTGCGGAAGGAAACGTGCCACATTGATGGAGTTGGCGCTCGTCAGCTGCATATGGACGTTCAGTTCCTGGTCCATGAAGGCTGCCTTTACCAGCGCCTGGCAGTCGTCAAAAGTGCCGTCCACTTCGAGGGCCGTAATGTTCTGTCCGAGAGTCGTGAACTGCTTTTCCTGTATCTCGCTTACCTTGCCTTTGGGATAGAGCACATAGACATGAATCCCTTCCACGCCCAAGAAGCCGTTGGCAACCGCACTGCCTGTGTCACCCGAAGTGGCTACCAGTACGTTGACCTGCTGCTTCCCCTCCTTGCGGATAAAGTAACCCAGCAGACGCGCCATGAAGCGGCCGCCCACATCCTTGAAAGCCAGCGTAGGGCCGTGGAACAGTTCCAACGAATAGATGCCGTCTGACACGGGCACCAAGGGGGCATCGAAACTCAGTGTATCACAAACAATCTGCTTCAAGGTGTCGGCAGGCACGTCTTCGCCAAAGAAAGCGTCGGCCACACGACAAGCTATCTCCTGAAAGCTGAGCTCCTCAATGTGGTCGTAAAACGACGCAGGCAGCAACTTGATGGTATCGGGCATGTAGAGTCCCTTGTCAGCGGCCAGCCCTTTGACGACGGCTTCTTCCAGGCTGACGTTACGTTCCTGTCGGTTGGTACTATAGTATTTCATGTCTTTTTCGGTATTTGGGTTATTTCATAAATTCGTTCATAAACTCGTCTTCTTTCATCAGACCGTAGGCACCGCTGCAAGCAGCCACTTCGTCGAAGGTCTGCACCTCGTCGGGTTCTATACCCGGATACCAGATAAGGAAAGGTACAGGCTCGGCCGTATGCGTGCGGAGTTCGCAGGGTGTGGGGTGATCGGGCAGGACGGCGATGGCTACCGGTTCGTCCCAATCCTTCACCGCCTCATAAATGGGGCCTATGGCGCGGCTGTCCAGATTCTCGATGGTGCGTATCTTCAAGTCCACATCGCCCTCATGGCCAGCCTCGTCACTGGCCTCCACATGGAGATAAACGAAGTCGTCGGTCTTCAGTGCCTCGAGCGCAGCGGCTGCCTTGTTCTCGTAGTTAGTGTCATACAATCCGGTGGCTCCCTCCACCGTCAGACGTCGCAGGCCTGCATAATAGCCTATGCCGTTGATCAAATCGACAGCCGAGATGACACTACCTTTGCGGATTTGAGGATATTTCTCGGCCAATGGCTCCATCTGCGGACGATAGCCGGGACTCCATGGCCAGATACTGTTGGCCGGGGCCTTCCCTTCAGCTTTGCGCTTCAGGTTGAGCGGATGGTTCTCGAGCAGTTCCTGCGAGCGTACAATCAGGTCGTTTATCAGGTCTGCCGTCTGCTTGGGCGTCAGCTCGGCACCACCTTCAGGCTGGGTGATGTGTTCCGTACCCGGCAAAGGTTTCACCATCAGGGGACGATAGGGCTTGAGCGGCACATCATGGGGCGGCGTACAATCAATACGTTTGTCACCCCCCTTGATCACCAGCAGATGGCGGTATTGCACACCTGTATAGAAGTGTACCCGCTCGTTCCCCAGCTTCTCCTGAAGATACTTCACCAATATGTCGGCTTCAGGTGTTGTGATGTGTCCTGCCGAGTGGTTTTTCAGCAGGTCACCCTCAATACAAATAATATTACACCGCATGGCCATCTCTCCCGGCTTCAGGTCAACACCGATACTGGCGGCTTCCAGCGGACCACGGCCTTCATAAACCTTGGGCAAGTTATAGCCCATGACAGACATGTTGGCCACCTCGCTGCCGGGGTGGAAACCGTTGGCTACAGTAACAAGCCGGCCTGTGCGACCCATGCGAGCCAGCTTGTCCATGTAGGGAGTGTGGGCAACCTGTAGCAAAGTCTTACCGCCCAGCGACTTGACAGGCCAGTCGGCCATACCATCGCCCAATATAATAATGTGTTTCATTTTTTAATGGAAAATTGAGAATGGAAAACTGAAAATGGGGTATCGATATTTGCGAACTATCCATTATCCATTGTCCATTCTCCATTAATTAAACGTTCGCAATACTCATGATATCGGCAAAGACACCGGCGGCCGTCACACTGGCTCCTGCGCCATAGCCCTGAATCATCATCGGATATTCGCGGTAGCGTTCGGTGGTGAGCAGGATGATGTTGTTGCTGCCCTCCAGACCGTAGAATGGATGCCCGACGCCCACTTCCTGCAAGCCTACCGAGGCTTTACCATCCTCCAGACGGGCCACAAAGCGCCAGTGTTTCTTTTCGGATTCGAGCACCTGGCGACGGGCTTCGAAGTCGGCATCCAATGTGGGCACTTTCTTCCAGAAGTCGTCCAACGAACCTTCGAAGAAGTTGTCGGGGACGAAGAGATTCTTCTCTACATCGTCCTGTTCCAGGCGGTAACCGGCTTCACGCGCCAAGATAACCAGCTTGCGGATAACGTCCTTACCGCTCAGGTCAATACGCGGATCGGGTTCGGAATAACGTTCCTCCTGCGCCATACGGATAGTCTGGCTGAAGGGTACGTCGGCACTGATTTTATTGAAGATATAGTTCAGCGTTCCGCTCAACACGGCTTCAATCTTCAGGATCTTGTCGCCACTATGGATAAGGTCGTTGATGGTATTGATGATGGGCAGACCTGCGCCTACATTGGTTTCAAAAAGGTACTTCACCCCACGTTGGCGGGCTATCTGCTTCAGTTCACGATAGTTTTCGTACTCCGACGAGGCGGCAATCTTGTTGGCGGCCACCACGGACACGTTGTGTTGCAACAAGTCTTTGTAGAGAGAAGCAACGCCCGCGCTGGCTGTACAATCGACGAACACCGAATTGAAGATGTTCATGCCGATAATCTCGTTACGCAACACGCCCAGTGAGCTGTCCATTCCCTTCTGATCCAGGTCCTCACGGTAATGCTCCAAGTCGATGCCTTCGCGGCAGAACAGGGCTTTCGTGGCGTCGGCAATACCCACCACATTCAGCTGGAGACCATTCTCCTGCATCAGCTTCTGACGTTGGCTCTGAATTTGTTCGATGAGACTTCCACCCACCGTACCGATGCCACAGATGAAGAGGTTGAGCACCTGATATTCGGAAAGGAAGAACGAGTCGTGGATGACGTTGAGCGACTTGCGGAGCGACTTGCTCTCCACGACAAACGAAATATTCGTTTCCGAGGCACCCTGCGCACAGGCTATCACGTTGATACCGTTGCGTCCCAGTGTGCCGAACAGCTTGCCTGCGATACCCGGCGTGTGCTTCATGTTCTCGCCTACAATAGCCACCGTAGCCAGGTTCTTCTCCGCCTGGATGGGCGAAATTTCACCCATTTCGATTTCCTTGGCAAACTCTTCGGTCAGTACGGCACAAGCCAGGTCGGCATCGGCATTGCGTACACCGATAGAGGTGGAGTTTTCCGACGACGCCTGCGACACGAGGAACACGCTGATGCCGTTCTTGGCCAGCGCCTTGAAGATGCGGTAGTTTACACCGATGACACCTACCATACCCAAACCCTGAACCGTGATCAGCGTGGTGTCGTTGATGGACGAAATACCCTTGATAGGCTTGCTCTGCGGGTCGGATACCTCTTGCTTGATGATGGTTCCTTCGCCTTCGGGATTGAAGGTATTCTTGATGAGGATGGGGATATTCTTATGGCAAACAGGGTAAATGGTTGGCGGATAGACCACCTTGGCACCGAAGTTACACAGCTCCGTGGCCTCCACATAACTCAGTTCGTTGATGGTATAAGCCTTCGAAATGACCCGCGGATCGGCAGTCATGAAGCCGTCCACATCAGTCCATATCTCCAGCGAATCGGCGTCGAGAGCTGCGGCGATAATGGCTGCCGTATAGTCGGAGCCACCCCGTCCCAGGTTGGTCACGTCGCCAGTCGTCACGTCGGTAGCAATGAAACCGGGCACCAATGAGCGTTGGGGCAGGTTGGCGAAAGTACTGCAAACCAATCGGTTGGTCAGTTCCTTGTCGAGCACGTGCTTGGAAAATTTCTTTTCCGTCTTGATGAACTGGCGTGAGTCAAACCATTCAGCTCCCGTCAGCTGGGCAGCGATGATAGAAGAAATGCGTTCACCATAGCTGACGATGGTATCCGACGTCTTCTGCGACAAGTCTTTGATGAGATAGATACCCTGGAAGATATCTTTCAGTTCGTTCAGCAGTTCGCCCACCTTGTGTTGCAATTCAGTCTGCTGGGAACCGACAGGAAAAACTTCCCTAATCATCTCCACGTGTCGGAATACAATCTCACGGAAACCATCCTCATAAGAGGCGTCGCCTGCCGCGGCCTTGCGCGAGGTGTCTATCAGCTTGTCCGTAATGCCTCCCAAAGCCGAAACAACCACAATCACCGGCTCGTTTGCAGCTTCTACTATCTTTTTGACGTTCAAAATACTTTTTGCGGAACCTACTGACGTTCCGCCGAATTTCATAACTTTCATTTCTCTGTATATATAGATTGAAAGGGTGATACAATGTGTCGGAAGCAAACGCTCCAAAAGGGGTTTGCACTGACGTTCCTGAAAATGTAAAATTGAAAAACTGCTGAAAAATAGTGTAACACGTAGAAACACAAATACTATCCCCTAACCCCTAAGGGTCATGGTACACATGGATGTCCCTGTATGAAAATAGTATCCCTTCATAATCATTGTTTCTTCGTTCTCTTTTGATAGGTTGCCGCAAATATAGTAATAAAAACATTCAATCTAACACTTTTCCCTACTTTTTTGCGATAAAAATGCAGAAAGAGCCTCAAAAGGCAAGACAAATGTCCGTCAACTCTTTTGCCCGTTTCTATTTTCCCCACACGGAAAGCCGGAGATTTTGCGTCACTTTTCTTTCATTTTGTCAGGATATTAAAGTAATATAACTATATTTGCATAAGAATTACGAAATAAATCATTGAATGGCCGCCAATAACACTTCCGTTTTGCTAATATACACCGGTGGTACTATCGGAATGATAGAAAACCCCGAGACGGGTGCGCTGGAAAACTTCACCATGGAGCAGCTCCAGAAGCACATCCCCGAGCTGCACAACTTCGGTTTCAGTATCGACACGTATCAGTTCGATCCTCCGATAGACTCGTCGGACATGGATCCCGAGGCTTGGCAACGGCTGGTGCGCATCGTCAGCGAGCACTACGACCGCTATACGGGATTCGTCATCCTGCACGGCACCGATACGATGGCTTACACGGCTTCGGCCTTGAGCTTCATGCTCGAAAACCTGAACAAGCCCGTCATCCTCACCGGCTCGCAGCTGCCCATCGGCGTCCTGCGCACCGACGGCAAGGAGAACCTCCTGACCAGCATCGAGATAGCTACCGCCTGCCACGCCAACGGACGCCCTGTGGTGCCCGAAGTCTGCATCTTCTTCGAAAACCACCTGATGCGCGGCAACCGCACCACCAAGATGAACGCCGAAAATTTCAATGCCTTCCGTTCGTTCAACTACCCCAACCTGGCGTCGGCCGGCATACATATTAAATATAATAATGTGCAGATTCATGCCCACTCAGGTGCTGCGACCCTGAAGCCCCACTACCTGCTGGACACCAACATTGGCGTATTAAAACTTTTTCCCGGTATCCAGGAAAACGTCGTGGCGGCCCTGCTCGCAACCAAAGGCCTGAAAGCCGTAGTGCTCGAAACCTATGGCTCGGGCAACGCTCCCCGCAAGGAATGGTTTCTCCGCCATCTGCATGATGCCTGCCAGCGGGGCATCGTCATTGTCAACGTCACCCAATGCCACGCCGGCATGGTAGAGATGGAACGCTACGAAACGGGCTACTGGCTGATGCAGGCCGGCGTAGTGAGCGGCTACGACAGCACCACCGAGTCGGCCGTCACCAAGCTGATGTTCCTCCTGGGTCACAACTACGGGCCCGACGAAGTGCGCCGTCTGATGACCGTCCCCCTGGCAGGCGAAATCACCGTCTGACTATTCTACCGCTGTCAGCTCTCCCGTCACGGAGTCGATGATGTAGCCCGACACGCGTATGTCGTGCGGAATAAGCGGATGGTTCACGATGGTATCCACCGTCTGCCGCACCGATTTCTCCGTGTCGCCGAAGCCGTAAAGCCACGATTCAAAGTCCACGCCACAGAAACGCATCATGTCGATAGTTTCCTGGTGGATACCCCGTGCCTTCATGTGGGCTATCATCTGTTCGCTGCTCATGTGGCACGCCCCGCAGTCGGAGTGCGCGATGACCATCACCTCCGTCACGCCCAGCTCATAAATAGCCACCAGCAGGCTGCGGATTACACTCCCGAAGGGGTGCGAGATGATGCCTCCCGCATTCTTGATCATCTTCACGTCACCGTTCTTGATGCCCAATGCGGCAGGCAGCAACTCCGTCAGCCGCGTGTCCATACACGACAGGATGGCTATCTTCTTGTCGGGATACTTCGTCGTGATAAACCGTTCATAACCCTTTTCGGCCACGAACTGCTTGTTGAATTTCAGAATTTCGTCTATCATAATGAAATCGTGTTATAGGTGTACTGCAAAAGTAAAAAAACTCCGTGAAACCCTGTGTACTCTGTGGTGAATAAAGTATCTTTGAAGCCACAATCTTTTAAACAATCTGATTATGGCCAAAGAAAAGACCGTGTACGTGTGCAGCAACTGTGGGCAGGAGTCGCCCAAGTGGCAGGGAAAGTGCCCTGCGTGCGGGCAGTGGAACACCTTTGTCGAGGAAATCGTGCGCAAGGAGCCCGCGGCCCGTCGCCCTGAGGCAGGCATCTCGCCGACCAAGGCCAAGCCCGTGACGCTTGACCAGATAGAGGCGGCCGACGAACCCCGCATCGACCTGCACGACGCCGAGCTGAACCGCGTGCTGGGCGGCGGCCTGGTGCAAGGCTCGCTGGTGCTGATAGGTGGCGAGCCGGGTATCGGCAAATCGACCTTGGTGTTGCAGACCGTTCTGCGACTGACAGAGAAGCGCGTGCTCTACGTCTCGGGTGAGGAAAGCGCCCGCCAGCTGAAGTTGCGTGCCGAGCGCTTGACCAAACAGTCGTCCGACTGCCTCATTGTTTGCGAGACATCGCTCGAACAGATCTACGTCCACATCAAGAATACCCGTCCCGACCTGGTCATCATCGACTCCATACAGACCATCTCGACTGAAGCGCTCGAATCCTCGCCCGGCAGCATCGCCCAGGTGCGCGAGTGTGCCGCCAGCATCCTGCGCTTCGCCAAGGAGACGCACACGGCGGTCATCCTCATCGGCCACATCAACAAGGAAGGCAGCATCGCCGGCCCCAAGGTGCTGGAGCACATTGTGGACACCGTCCTCCAGTTCGAGGGCGACCAGCACTACCTGTATCGCATCCTGCGCAGCATCAAGAACCGCTTCGGCAGCACTGCCGAGCTGGGCATCTACGAGATGCGGCAGGACGGCCTGCGACAGGTGAGCAATCCCTCGGAGCTGCTCCTGAGTCAGGACCACGAAGGCATGAGTGGCGTGGCCATCGCTTCGGCCATCGAGGGTGTGCGTCCGTTCCTCATCGAGACGCAGGCGTTGGTCAGCTCCGCCGTCTATGGCAATCCGCAACGTTCGGCCACAGGTTTCGACCTGCGCCGCATGAACATGCTCCTGGCCGTGCTCGAGAAGCGCGTGGGCTTCAAGCTGGCACAGAAGGATGTCTTCCTGAACATCGCCGGCGGGCTGAAGGTGAACGACCCCGCCATCGACCTGGCCGTCATCAGCGCCATCCTGTCGAGCAACGTGGACACGGAAATCGAAGCCGAAGTGTGCATGGCAGGCGAAGTAGGACTCTCGGGCGAGATACGCCCCGTGAACCGCATCGAACAGCGCATCGGCGAGGCCGAGAAGCTGGGCTTCAAGCGCTTCATCCTGCCCAAGCACAACCTGCAGGGGCTGGACACGCGGAAGCTGCGCATCGAGCTGGTGCCGGTGAGGAAGGTGGAGGAAGCTTTCAGAACACTTTTTGGATAAGAACCTATGATATACGAATATAACATTCGAGTGCTACCCGAGGTAGCCGCCAACGAACAACGATTGAAAGCCTATCTCGTACGCGAGAAAGGCCTTGACGAGAGAACCCTCAACGCCACCCGCATCCTGAAGCGGAGCATCGACGCCCGCCAGCGGACGGTCTTCGTGAACCTCACCGTGCGGGCCTACGTCAACGAAGTGCCCAAGGACGACGAATACCAGCATACGGACTACCCCAACGTGGAAGGCCGCCCGCAAGTCATCGTCGTGGGTGCCGGCCCAGGCGGCCTCTTCGCCGCCCTGCGCCTCATCGAGCTGGACCTGCGCCCCGTGGTGGTGGAGCGCGGCAAGGACGTGCGCGAGCGCAAGAAAGACCTGGCCCAGATCAGCCGCACACAGGCCGTGGACCCCGAATCGAACTACAGCTTCGGCGAAGGCGGCGCGGGAGCCTACTCCGACGGTAAGCTCTACACCCGCAGCAAGAAGCGCGGCAATGTGGACAAGATACTCAACGTCTTCTGCCAGCACGGTGCTTCCCCCTCCATCCTGGTGGACGCCCATCCGCACATCGGTACCGACAAGCTGCCCCGCGTCATCGAGAACATGCGCAACACCATCCTCCAGTGTGGCGGCGAAGTGCATTTCCAGACACGCATGGACGCCCTGCTCATCGAAGGTGACGAGGTGAAGGGCATCGAAACCCATACGGGACAGACCTTCCTCGGCCCCGTTATCCTGGCCACGGGCCACTCCGCCCGCGACGTCTATCGCTGGCTGGCCGCCAACGACGTGGAGATTGAGGCCAAGGGAATCGCCGTGGGTGTGCGCCTGGAACATCCTGCCCACCTCATCGACCAAATACAGTATCACAACAGAAACGGCCGCGGCAAGTACCTGCCCGCCGCCGAATACAGCTTCGTCACGCAGGTCGAAGGCCGTGGCGTTTACAGCTTCTGCATGTGCCCCGGCGGCTTCATTGTGCCCGCTGCCAGCGGTCCCGAACAGATTGTGGTGAACGGCATGAGTCCCAGCAACCGCGGCTCGCGCTGGAGCAACAGCGGCATGGTGGTGGAGATACGACCGGAAGACCTGGAAAATGAAGAACTAAGAATGAAGAATGAAGAATTATTGGGCGATGATAGAAATTCTTCATTCGGAAGCACAGCTTCCATTCTTCATTCTTCATTAAATATGCTTTCCTTTCAGGAACACCTTGAGCGCCTCTGCTGGCAGCAGGGTAACCGTCGTCAGACGGCGCCTGCGCAGCGCATGGCCGACTTCGTGAACCGCTGTCTCAGTGCCGACCTGCCCGAGTCGTCGTACGCCCCCGGCCTGATTGCTTCGCCCCTGCACTTCTGGCTGCCCCCGTTCATCGCCGGGCGCCTGGCCAAAGGCTTCCAGCAGTTTGGCCGCAACGCCCATGGCTTCCTGACCAACGACGCCGTGATGATAGCCGTGGAGACCCGCACGTCGGCACCCGTCCGCATCGTGCGCGACCGCGACACCCTGCAACATGTCCGCCTGCGCGGCCTCTTCCCCTGCGGCGAGGGAGCTGGCTATGCCGGCGGCATCGTCTCGGCTGGTGTAGATGGCGAGCGGTGTGCCGAAGCTGCGGCAGAATATTGCGAAGGAAATAAATAACCATAACTTAACTCTTGATTATGACATCCACTCCCGAAATCGCCATTATCGGCTCCAACACCCTGAGCAACCTGGGGCTGGGCAGCCTGCTCGAAGAGCTGATACCTGGTGCCATCATCCGTACGTTCACCTCGTTTGCAGCCTTTATGGACGACACGCCCGACATGTATGCCCACTACTTCATTTCGTCGCAGGTGTATCTGGAGCATACGGCGTTCTTCCTGCCGCGGCGTCCCAAGACCATTGTGTTGGCTGCAGGTGAGGGGAACCCGCAACTGGCGGGCGTGCTGACGCTGAACATCTGCCAGCCGGAGAAGGAACTGGTGCGGAGTATCGTGCAGTTGCACGGGCACGGCCATCGACACGGACACCCCGGCAAACTGCCCGCACCGGCCGACCTGCCAGCCAACCTGACATCCGGTCACGACCTGACGGCGCGCGAGATAGAGGTGCTGGTGCTGGTGGTCAAAGGGTTTATCAACAAGGAGATAGCCGACCGCCTGAACATCAGCCTGACCACCGTCATCAGCCACCGCAAGAACATCACGGAGAAGCTGGGCATCAAGTCTGTCTCGGGCCTCACCATCTATGCCGTGATGCGCGGCTATGTGGAGGCCGACCAAATCTGACCACTTTCTCCCGCGATTTCCTCATAAGTGAGGATTGTACGTTCCGTGGATTTGCCCTTACTTTGCGGCCGAAACAACTGAAACTGCAATGAAGAAACCTATTTGGACTCTTCTTGCGCTGCTCGCTGTAGGAGCAACGCAGGTCGCCCGGGGCGAAGAAGCCCCCAAAGACACCGTCAAGGTGGTGGATATCGAAGAAGTGGTGGTCATCGCCACGCCCAAAGAGAACAACCGTCTGCGCCAGCAGCCCCTTTCGGCCACATCACTCTCGCAGGCCGACATGCGGGGCAATGCCGTACGTTCGGTCAAGAGCCTGTCGTCGCTGGTGCCCAACCTTTTCATACCCGACTATGGCTCGAAGCTGACGACCTCGGTCTATGTACGCGGCATCGGTTCACGCATCAACACGCCGGCCGTAGGCCTTTACGTGGACAACATTCCCTTCATCGACAAGTCGGCCTTCGATTTCAATTACTCCGACATCGAACGTATCGATGTGATGCGAGGCCCGCAAGGTACGCTCTACGGACGCAACACGATGGGCGGTCTGATACGTGTCTTCACCAAGTCGCCCTTCACTTATCAGGGCACAGACCTCATGCTGAGCGCTGCTACCTACAACAATTACAAGGCCAGCGTGAGCCATTACCACCGCATCAGCCCGAAGTTTGCCTTCTCCACCAACTTCTTCTACGAGCACAAGGGAGGTTTCTTCAAGAACTCTTACCTGAACGAACGCGTGGACAAAGACGACGAGTTCGGAGGCCGTTTCCGTGCCATCTACCTGCCCAACGAGAACCTGAAGCTGGACTTCACCCTGAACTATGAATACACCAACCAGGGCGGATATCCTTACGAATATACAGGCGTAACTGAGGGCGAGGAAGACCGCGCCGACTACATCGGCCGCATCGCCTATAATCACAAGAGCGGCTACAAGCGTAATCTGCTGAACGGCGGGCTCAACCTGGAGCATCAGGCCGACAACTTCATCCTGAGCAGCGTGACAGGCTTCCAGTTCCTGGACGACCACATGGATCTGGATCAGGACTTCACGGAGCAAGACATCTACACCATGATGCAGAAGCAGAACTCCAAGACCGTAAGCCAGGAACTGGTGCTAAAATCCAAACCCGGCCGCCGCTGGCAGTGGACCACGGGCGCCAGCGCCTTCTATCAGTGGCTCGATACTGACGCACCCGTCACATTCGAGAAAGATGGTGTGAAAACGATGATTGAGAACAATGTGAATAGTGCTTTCCCCCAAGATAATCCTATGGCTCCCCAGCTAAAGTTCACGGTCAACAACACAACTCTGCCTGTGCCTGGTTTCTTCAGCACTCCCATTCTCAACACAGCTTTCTATCATCAAAGTACCGTCAACGATCTTTTTGTCGAAGGACTGTCATTTACAGTCGGCTTGCGCCTTGACTACGAGAAACTCATGATGGATTACAATACGGGATGCCAAATGAACTTCGACTTCAGCATGAAGATGCAGATGCCAGGAATGCCCTTCCCCATCCAGGCCGAAGCCCTCGGCAAGGATGCCGTGGCCAGTTTCGTCGGGCATGAGCAAACCGATTATCTGCAGTTACTGCCCAAATTTGCCCTGCAATACGACTTTGACCGGCAGAACAATATCTATGCTTCCGTCACGAAGGGTTACCGTTCAGGTGGATATAACATACAGATGTTTTCCGATGTCATCAGCGGTTCTCTGATGGGGGTGACGATGGATGTACTGGCTCAAGACGAACAGTTCAAGAAGTATGCCCAAATGTTTGAACAGTTCAAGAAGGAACCGCAAGACATCCGTGAGGCTACCCTTTACCGCCCCGAATACTCATGGAACTACGAGGTGGGCTCGCACCTGACTCTCTTCGACGGCCGCCTGCAGGCCGACCTGGCAGCCTTCTACATGGACACGCGCGACCAGCAGATTTCGCGCTTCGCCGCCAGCGGACTGGGACGCATCACCGTCAACGCCGGAAAAAGTCGCAGCCTGGGTGCCGAAGCCGCCCTGCGTGCCCGACTGACCGACGCGCTGAGCCTGAGCGGCAGCTACGGATACACCTATGCCACGTTTACCGACTACGTGGTGAGCGACGAAGTGAATTATAACGGAAAGTATGTACCTTTTGTACCCAAGCACACCTTCAACGTGGGTGGGCAATACATCTTCGCTATGAAGTCAGGCGCGTGGCTGGACAACATCACACTCGACGCCCACTACAAAGCAGCAGGCCGCATCTACTGGACGGAGGCAAACAATGCCAGCCAAGCCCTCTACGGTACGCTGAACGGACGGTTGAGTTTCAATAAGGGTAACGGGCAGATAGCCTTATGGGTGGACAATGCACTAAACAAGCGCTACCAGGCCTTTTGGTTCGAAACCATGAGCCGCGGCTTTGCCCAGATGGGGCGTCCCATACAGGTAGGAATCGACCTGCGTTGCCGCTTCTGATACCCCTGCCAGGCTTTTTTCTCCCCCAGTTAAGAAAAAACAAATTCTTAACTGGGGAAATTTTATAATATTTCACCAGCTTTCTTTTCAGGGAAATTGATGCGGAAACGTGTCAGCCCGTCGGGCCAGGTACGGAGCGAGAACGTACAGCCATGCTTGCTGAGCACTTCGCGGATGAAGATAAGTCCGATACCCTGTCCGTTGGGTTTGGTAGAAAAGAAGGGACTGAACAATTTCGCCTCCACCTCGCGTGAGATGCCTGCACCTGTATCTGCCACTTCCAAGACGGCAGGCGAGGCCGACGTGCGAATGTAAATGTCGCCTGACTGACCGATGCTTTCCGCCGCATTCTTGATGATATTCACCAGTACCTGTTCGAAGAGGACAGTATCCATCCACACCAAAGGATTGTCTGCACACAATTCATTGTGCAGGGTGATGTCGCGGTCGCGGCAGATGGTCTCCATAAACCGCTTGCAGGCAGACACGCGATCGTTCAGGCGCACCTGCTCCAGTTGCGGGTCGGGTATCTTCACCACGTTGGCGAAGTTGGTGATGAAGCGGCTCATGCCATAGCAACGCTCCACACAGACCTTCATCACGTCGCGTAGGTCGGCGGTGTCGTCCATCTCCTCCAGCGCTTCATTAACGGTCTCTAGTGTGGATGTGATACCCGCCGTCGTGTTGTTCACCTCGTGGGCTATCATACGAATCACTTTCTCATATGCTTTCTTTTCCGCCTTCACCACTTCCGACGTCAGACTCTCGATGAGGATAAACGGATGGGGGAAGCCACGATCGACAAACGAAAGGCGCGAGCAGCGATAAATCATGGAGTCGTTCAGGCGAATGGTATCGGTAGAATCCTTGTCCAGCCGGTTGATTTCTTCTGCCAGCGGAGCATCAAGCGCACTGAAGTTTTTGCCAATCAAATCGGTCTGCGACGTATAGCCCAAGAAACGGAGTGCGGCGGCATTCAGCATCGACACCTTGCCGTCGAAGTCGAGAATGATAACGCCCATCGGCGACACGCTGATGAGCAGGTCGAGAAAATGGTTCTGTTCACGCAGGCGCAGGCGTTCGTTCTTCAGCTGGTCCATCATGCCGTTGAACATAGTCACAATGCGGTCGGCCTCCGCCTGCCCCACTTTAGAGAGGCGGCTGCTGAAGTCCTGCTCGCGTAGCAGGTCGATACCGTTGGCAATACTGTTGAGGGGCATCACCAGCTTGCGATAGAAATAGACCAACACTATCAGGCTGAGCGTAGTCACTCCCTCGCCCACGTAGAACAAGGTCTTTCCCGACTCAAGCGCCAGCACAAGCAGAATGCCCCACACCACCATCAGCAGCAGGGCCAAGAGGAAGAACAAGGTTTTCAGTCGCATGACACAGCAGGATTAATCGTTGGTGCTGATGCCGTATTTTTCCAGACGGCGATAGAGGGCCGCACGGCTGATGCCCAAGGCTTGAGCCACCTGCGAAAGGTTATTCCCATGCTTTTCGAGAGCCTGAAGGATGGTTTGCCGCTCCATCTCCTCGAGCGTCATTCCTTGCAGGGAGACGGTCTGCGGCGCACTTGTGGGGTGGTACTGCTGTTTGAAGTCGTCTGCCGTCAACACCTCCTTGCCACATACCAGCAACGTTCGCTCCACGAAGTTCTTCAGTTCACGGATATTACCCGGATAGGGCAAGCTGCTCAAGTAGTCCAAAGCATCGTCAGTCAGGCGAACAGGAGCAAATCCATCGGTCTGGCAACGTTTTTCTATAAAATGGCGGGCCAGCAGAGGGATGTCTTCACGCCGCTCGCGCAGGGCTGGCAAGTGGACCGTTATCAGGTTGATGCGATAGAAAAGGTCTTCGCGGAAGGTATGCTCACGCACCATCTGCTCCAGGTCGGCGTTGGTGGCACAAACCACGCGGACGTCCACCTTGCGGGGTTGGCTGTCGCCCAACGGCTCAAAGGTCTGCTCCTGAAGTACACGCAGGAGTTTCACCTGGCACGAGAGATCGAGTTCGCCAATCTCGTCGAGGAAGATGGTACCCTTGTCAGCCAGTTCGAAGCGTCCCTTGCGGTCGGACACTGCATCGGTGAAGGCACCCTTCTTGTGGCCGAACATTTCGCTTTCAAACAACGTTTGCGACACACCCCCCAGGTTGACCTTGACAAAGGGCTTGCCACGTCGAGGACTATTGCGATGCACCGCCTCGGCTATCAGCTCCTTGCCCGTACCGCTCTCGCCCGTCACCAGGATGGAAGCGTTCGTCCGCGCCACACGTTTCACCGTAGCCAGCACGTCCATCAACGCCTTGCTGCGCCCGATGATATGGCTGCGGTCAAAGCCATCGTTGTCCGTCAGGGGCTCGTCGGTTTCCTGTCCTTCCGCCGTCAGTTCAAGGGCCGTCTCGATGCGCTGCATCAGGGCTGCGTTGTTCCACGGCTTGGTGATGAAGTCAAAGGCGCCTGCCTGCATGCCCTGTACCGCCAAGGGGATACTACCCCATGCCGTCATCAGAATCACAGGTGTCTGAGGGCAGAAAAGCTTGACTTGCTTCAACAAGGTCAACCCCTCCTGACCATTGGTGGAGAGGCTGAAATTCATATCCATCAGAATGAGTTGCGGTGTGGTGGAACGCACCGCCTCAATGGCCTCCTTGGGTCCGGAGACCGCCTTCACCTCGTACTTCGCCCGCTTGAGCATGAAGCTGAGCGAAGAACGGATGGCACTGTCGTCATCTACAATTAGTATCATAATGGCGCAAAAATAAACATTATTCCGCGAACCGCCGCCTCATCGGCGCACAATCTTGTCGAAGTCGGCGTCGATACCCGTGCCGGCAACGAAATCCCACAGCGTCAGGCTGCGCAGCTGGTAGTAATAGTACCAATAGTAGAACAGTTCAGTGATGTGCTTGCGACGTGCCTCGTCCTTCTGGGTCTGCGAGTCGTTCAGGTCGAGGGTGGAAATTTTACCGATGAGGAAAGTCTCCACGTTGGTGTGGTAACGCTTGCGGGCGATACGGTCGGCTTCGTCGGCCAAGTGGAGCTGGGCCTGCTGGTTGTTGAACTGCTCTACCAAGATGAAGATGTTCTGGTTGAAGTTCATCGCCTCCTGGCGCAACTTGCTCTCGGTCACCTCGCGATTACTCTGTGCCACCTTCACCTGACCGCGGCGCTTTCCCCAGTCCAGAATAGGTATCTTGAAGCCCACTTCCACCACCTGATTGTCTTTCAGACGGCGATAAGCACTGTCAAAGCGGTTGTCCGTACCCGTATAGCCCACCTGAGCAAAGAGGGTAATTTCCCGCATGTTGCCCTTTGCCTTGGCCACCTCGTAATCGGCCTCCAACTGACGGCGGCGGATGTTGTGGGCAAAAGAATTGTTTTTCAATGCCTTGTCCAGCACCTCGTCATAGTTGAGCAGGACATCGGGCACAGAGTCGGGCACCACAGGTTCCAATTCCTCGTCCTCGCCCAGGGCCAGGAACGAGCGCAGGGCGAACATGTTGCTCTTCAGCGAGCTTTCGTTCGAAGTCAACGTGGAGCGGGCATCGAGCACGTTCAGCTCCAGTTGCAGCAGGTCGTTCTCGCTGATCTGTCCCATGCGGCGCTTGGCCATTGCCACCTCGTGAAGCTTCTCGGCGTTGGCCAGGTTCTGACGGGCGATGTTGACGTTCTCGCGAGCCAGCAGGAGGTTGAAGAAGTGATTGATGGTGGTCATCGTCACTTCCTCGGTGGCACTGAGGAAAGCTGCCTTGGCCTCGGCGTAACGCACGGGCTCGATACGACGGTCCCACTTGATGGTATTCACGCCGAAGATGGGCTGGTTCAGCGTCAATGCCAGAGGCACGGACATGAAGCGGTTACCCACGGTGCCGTCCATCTGGCGCAGAAAGTCGAGCGAAGTGTTCAGTGAGAGCGTACCGCCCGTCAGCCAGATATTCTGGTCGATGGAGAGCTGGCCGCTCATCTGCATGTAGTTGTTACGCACGAAGGTGTACGAACCGTCGTCCTGCTGGTAGGAGTTGTAGCTCTTGTTATACGAAGGCAGGGTAGCCGTCAGGTTCACTTCCGGCAACAAGTCGGCACGGAAGGTGCGGTACTCCCAGTAGGCGGTTTTCAGTTCGTTCAGGGCCACAGCGGCGTCCACGCTCTGCACGCGGGCCAGCAGGATAGCCTCATCCAGCGTGATGGGACGATGATGCACACTGTCGGCAGCAGCAGGAGTGGCGGCGAAAGATACCAGCGGCACCCATGTCATCAACAGGAAATAGAATTTCATTCTCATATCATATATACTATTAATCGTTAGCTAAAGTTATTCATCGTGCAGCGCCTCGGCGGGCTGTATCTTCATGGCCTGACGGGCCGGATACCAGATGCCGGCCATGATAATCAGTGCCATCAGTAACAGTGCCAAACCAAAGCAGCCTGCAAAACGTCCGCCCGTCGCATCCATCAGCGTGTGGACGGTCAGGTCGGCCAACTGGACATTGAAGGCAACGACCAGGGCGGGCACGGCAGCCATCAACAGGAGCAGAAGACCCTCCAACAGGAAATAGGCCATCACCGACTGACGGTTGCTGCCCATTGCCATGCGGAGCGCCACCTCGCAACGACGCTTGCGGGTACGGTACCAGAACGTGGCAAAGATACACAGAAATACGTTGAACAGGAAGAAGGCCGCCACGGCATAGACCGTGTTCAGGTAGTTCACCGTGCCCTGTTGCACGTCGTAAGCCGCCTTCATGTCGTCGTACGAACGAATGGTGTTCAGGTAGAAGATGCCACGGTCGAACACCGGCTGCATATCGCGGCGGAAACGCTCGGCGAAACCGGCCACCTGGTCGGGCGCGACACGTATCGCCACGTTCTGCCAGAAGAGAGCCTTTTGGGCAGGCAGATAGATGAACGGCTCGTAGCGTTCGTAGTCGCTCAGCTTGTGGCGGGGCAGGACGGCTGCCACACGATAGTTGGTCTGCGGGCGGGCCGACTTCAAGAAGTAAGGGTTAAAGCAGGTCTTGCCTACGGCATCGGCCACATTGGGCAAATGAAACAGCGAATCAGCCAGGTCGGCACTCATCCATACCGGCATGGGATATTCGGCAGGCGACCAGTGCGCCTCGTCGGGCTGCCCGGCCAGGGGCTTCAGGCGAAACACGTCGAAGTAAGAGGGTGTGACGTAGCGGATGTAGCTGTGCACCACGTGCGTCGAGTCGCTGTGCGGTGCATAACCCTCGAACATGGCGTCGTCCGTATAGGGGATGCTGCCATGGTAGGCACAGACAGATTCCACGCCGGGATAATCCTTGATCAAGTTATACAAGTAGGTGAAGTCCTCCCCCGCCCGACGGTTGTCGGCGTCGTTGATGACCTCCAGGGGCTTCGTTGCCACCGTCAGGTCGAAGACGCACGACGTGTCGTAGCCCTTGGGCTGCCAGGCCGCCCCTTCGTAATTATAGACCAGATCGATGCCATACCACAGCAGCACGGTCACGATGCACAGCTCCGTCCACAGCCAGGCGTTGGCGCAGCGCTGGTTCCATATCTGATTGAACAATTGTTTCCACATAGTTTATTCTCCTCCCGTTAATGTGTACGAAATACTGCGACGCACCGCCATCCAGGCCGGAAGCAGGGTGGACAGCGCATTGAAGACGAGGCACGCTGCCAGCACCGCCACGAACAACGACGGGCGCAGCAGCAGGTCGCTTCCCAGCACAATGCCCTGCAGCTCGACGCCACCCGTACCGAACAACCACGTGCCACCCGCTACAACCAGTCCACACGACAACACATAGCCCAGCACACCACCTATCAGCGTGGTACCCAGGCTCTCGATGAAGAGGTGGCCAATGATGTTGGCATTCGAAGCACCATACGCCTTGCGGATGGCAATCTCGCCCAGGCGGCTCTGCATTTGGGCATGAACCAGCCCTGAGATGCCCACGGCAGGTACCACCAGCAACACTACCAGCAACAGCACATAGACCAGCCCCGCACTGATGTCACCGTCACGGAAAAAGGTAAATTCCGTATGTGTATAGAGTTTCGGATCCTTCAAGACATACTCCAACCCCTGCTTGTTGAGCTGCGCCAGGCGGCGGTCCACCTCGGCGCGGACAGCGGCCGCCGACGTGCCGGGCGACAGATGGAGGACAGCGTAGCGGAAGCCTATCAAGCCCGCGGTGGCGAGGTTCGGATCGAGGTTGTCCTCATTCATCAGGGTGAAGGGCTCCCAGATGTCGGCATAGGCAGTCTGAAAGATGGAGCTTACATTCCGCACAACTCCCACCACGCGAGCCTCCTGAAAGTCCAGCAACAGCTGCTTGCCCACCGCCTCGGCGGCTCCGCCGAACAGCTGGCGTGCCAGTCGCTCGCTGATGACAATGAAACGCCTCACCAGACCGTCCACACGATTGCGGACGAGCCGCCACTCGTCGTCGGCCTTCTCGAAAGCGGCGCGACCGGCATCGTATTCAGCCTGTGTGAAGGGACGGCCTGCCACGAAGTCGTAGCGGAAGAAGTCGAACCAGTTGGCAGCCACGGCACGAAGCATCACCGACTGACGGTCGGACGAAGCGGGCAAAGCACACACCGCTTTGCTCAGTCCGCCATGCCATGTCAGTTCGTCCACGCCGGGCAGATTGTCGAAAAAAGCATGGAAAGCGGTGGGTCCCAAGGCGCGGTAGCCCCACATGTTCGAACCATCGGGACGCATGCACTGGGTGCCGTAGTTATAGAGCACACGGCTGCGTCGGGTTTCAGGAGCTACATCTGCCGTACGGAAGTCGTAAACCATCACGACCACCATCACAAAAGCAATGGTGACTGCCGTGCCCACCACACACACTGTCGTATAGAAGCGATGCTGGCCCAGCAGACGGAAGAACGAGCGCAAATTATGTAACAAAGAATGTTTCATGTCAACAAGCGGTTTATCAGAGATTCATGACTACTCATCGTGCAACGCTTCCGCCGGCTGGATCTGCATAGCCCGGCGGGCAGGATACCACACGCCCACGACAATCATCAGTGCCATCAGCAGCCACGAAAGCAGGAGGGTGAGCAGGAAGCGGGGAACGTCGAAAGGCAACTTCTCAACATCCACCAGTTCTGCCATGCCAAGGTTCAATGCCACAAGAGCGGCAGGCAGGGCGGCCAACGTCAGCAACAGCAGGCCTTCGACCACGAGGCGCACAAAGACACCCCGACGCGTACTGCCCATCGCCATGCGGAGCGCCACCTCCTGACGGCGGTGCTGCGTACGGAACCAGAAGGTACCGACAACGCCCAGGAAGATGTTCAGCAACAGGAACCCCAGGATGCAGAGCTGCGTGCGCACCTCGTTCACATTCTCCAGTTCTTCAATGTATTGCAGCTGGTCGAACGACAGCACATCGAGGATAAAAACATTTCCTACACGATAGAGGCGATCGGCATCGGCCATCAATGCTTCCACGAAACCATGGTCGGCATCGGGGGTGACGCGTACGCTCAATTGCAGATAGGCGGGATTTTCGAACTCAACCATCACCTCGCGCGGCAAGTCTGTAGCAATGAAGGGACCGCCCCACCAATCGGAAGGTTCGAAGTGGCTCCAGCGCATGGGCTCGGCGATACCTGCCACGCGCATACGGTAATCGTTATCCGGTTTCCACAAAGGTAACTGGCGGCCCAGCAACGGAATGGCATCGGGCATTCTCAGTTCCTTATACTTCGCTGTCACGTTGCGCGACAGGATCATCGTTTCCGGGGTCAGTACAGCAGCCAGCGAGTCCGGACTCTTGGTCCACACTGTCCGCCCGTCGGCTCCCTGCACGGCCACACCCTGAATGCGGAAGAGACGCAAAAAATCGGGCTGTGCCCAGCGATGCATGGCGTGCACGGGGACCGTATCCACGCAGACGGTAAAGCCGTTACTGCCGTCGCCGTAAGGGATACAGTTCTGCGAAATTGCCACTTCCTCTACGCCGGGACGATGGCGCAGGCGTTCGGCTATTTCCAGCAAGGCATCCATATCGTCCGCAGCCGTATGGTCGGCTTCGTAAAGAGCGGAATTGGGCGTCAGGCGGTTTACCATCAGGCAATAGCAATGGCGTGTGTCGAAGCCCATCGGTGCAAAATAAACGCGCGCCGTCACGCAACACCAATCCACGATGTACCACAAAACCACGAAGACAACCAACAGTTCCAAGGCGAGGAAGAAGTTGCTCCGCCATTCGTTTCGTATTTGAGTAAATAGTTTCTTCATCATATCTTTTATTTTTAATTGACAAGTTAACGAGCTAACAAGGCAAGTCCTTGTTGTCTTTAACCTTGTTCCCTTGTCAACTGATTAATGAGCCTTCCCATTTATCGCCTCTACAATGTTCATCCTTGACGCACGCCAGGCGGGAATACCCGCGCTGAGCAGGTTCATCAGCAGGCAGAAGGCAAAAGCAGCCAGAAAAATCCACGGGCTGAGCAAATCGCCCGCCGTCAGGCTGGTCTCGCCCGCCAGATAGGCGTTGGTGGAGTTACCGAAGAGGAAGCCGTTCAGCACAAAGGTGGCGGCATAGCTCAACGCCAGCCCCAACAGGCCTGCCAGGCAGGTCAGCAGCAGGTTTTCCAGAAAGACCTGCCGCATCAGTTCATTGGCCGTAGCGCCGAAGGCCTTGCGTACCCCGATTTCAGCCATCCGCTTCCGCATCCGCGACAGGGTCATGCTGCTCAGGTTGATGGCAGGCACGATGAGCAGGATGAGCATCACCACGACGTAGCGCAACACCACGCCCTGTACGTCGGGTTCCTGGCTCCACGTGCGGTAAAGGTGGGTGAACTGTGTGTCGGGCTGACCACGGTAGAACACCTCTACCCCATCCTGTGCATCGTTGTACTTCTGTCGCAGGCGTTCACATTCCTCGCGGATAGTGGGGAAGTCGGCACGGCTATGAGCCAGTATGACGGCGCGCATCGGCCCCATCAGGTTATTGCCCCACGAATTGGCTTCGGCATCGCCGGCCGTATAGGGTATCCACACCTGAGCATAAGCGTCCGTGGCCAGCATGGAAACGTCGGCCACCACGCCGCACACCTGGAAGTCCACGTGGTTCAGCTCTATGTGCTGCCCGCTGACGTCCGTACGCCCAAACAGGCGGCGGGCCACCGAAGCGCCGATGACGGCACGGGGCAAACCGCTGTTCAGGTCGGCTGCCGTGAAAGGTTTGCCGTCGAGGAAGCGGAACTGGAACACTTGCCAGAAGGCCTCGTCGGTCTGCACCCTGTCGGCCGACATCTTGGCGCCGGCGGGCAGCGAAACACGTACCTTGACGGGATTCGATACCAGCGTCACAGCCTCGGCCGTAGTCAGCGTCTTGAAGCATTCGCGACCCGTCTGTACCGACATGCGCGAGTTGGCGGAACTGCCGCTCAGGTCGCCCTTAGCACGATAGGACATGTTGGGCACATAGAGCGAGCGGCTGCGGTTCACCTCCGGCTCGCAATCGGCCGTGCGCACCCGCAGGGTGATGACGATGACCATAATCATGCAGATGGACAACGCAGTGCCCAGCACGGATATCCAGCTGATGACGGGATTCTCGCGCAGGTGGTAAAGGGCCTGCTGGAAGTAAAGCCTCATCCCTGCCCCTTCTCCCAAGGAGAGGGGAAAGCGGGAAGTATGGAAAGTTTGTTTCATTTTACACGTTTCATTATTTGAATCACTCAATTTTCACACGTTCGAGCTGACAGTTCTGTCATCTCTTACGCAATTGACAAGTAACAACAAAGCTGTTTATTTTTGGTTTACTCGTATTAAACAACCAGTTTACTAGCATTAAACTATCAGTTTACCCGTTTTAAACTATCAGTTTATCCGTATTAAACTGACAGTTTATCCACACTAAACTAAAATAAACTGCTCAAGGTTTCTTACTCATCGTGCAATGCCTCCGCCGGCTGCACCTTCATGGCACGACGGGCAGGAAGCCCGATACCAACACCGATCATGGCGGCGATGAGAACAAACGTGGCGGCAACACAGAACAACAGGCGCGGCCACTCCAGCGTAGTGCCGTTGCGCCAGCTGTTCAGTTCGAAGTGAGCCAATAGGACGTCGATAATGATGGCAGGCACGGTGACGATCAGCAGCAGAAAGATACCTTCGCTCATCAGGCGGCCGAACACCGCACCGTCCGTGGCGCCCATCGCCTTGTGCAGGGCAATCTCGCCGCGCCGTTGCTGCGTGCGGAACCAGAACGTGCCGAGCAGTCCCAGGAAGATGTTGAGCAGCAGGAAGCCCATGCCCACAACCAAGTTGCGCATCTGGCTGGTCTCGCCTTGCTGGAAGCTGTGGCGGATGTCCTTGAAGCTCTTGATGTCGCTGATGTAGAGATTGCCAATGCGGAACTGCTTCTCGCTGTCGGCCTTCAGGTTCTCCATAAAGTTCTGGTCCCGGTCGGCACGGACGCGGACGCAGAGCTCGCGGTCGGCGTTCCACCACCCTTCGTCCAGCAGGTTCATGTTGAACACCATGGAATAGCTGGAACGTGCCTGACTGAAGTCGTCGTAGCGCACATTCTGCAAAGCGGCGCCCAAACGGTACATCTGGGCCGTATCCCCGAACAGATAGAATTCCTTCTTGCCTACCAGCGACGTCATCGGGACGCTGTACTTGCGATACAGGTTGTCCGAAGCCAGGAAGTCTCCCCGCTCCAATATTTCAGCCAGCTGCTCGGGCGTCTCGCCACGCGCCCCCCTGTAACGGAACACACGTACAAAGTCGGGCGTCACAATGCGGCGGATGGTCCAGCGGGGCGCATGAAGCGTGTCGTAATCCACTTCCGCAGAGCCGTTGCTACCATTATAAGGATAGGAATTTTGTGACAGGCTGACCGCTTCCACCTCGGGGCGGCGGCGCAAGCGCTCCACCAGCTCGCGCACTTCGTCGGTCTGTTTGTGGGTATCGCTATAGGGGGTATAGTCGGGACTCTTGTCGGTGAGCACGCCCATGGTTATCAGGTAGCAATGCTCCGTGTCGAAGCCGCGCGGCTCCATATAGGTGGCCAGGCGGCAGTAGAGCAGGTCGATGATGTACCACATCACCACGCTCACCACCAGCAACTCCAGCGCCAGCCACAGGTTGCTGCGCCACTCGTTTCGTATTTGGGTAAATAGTTTCTTGTTCATAATGTAATCCTATTTTATACATTCACATCACTGTGCCTTGCCGTTAATCGCCTCCACGATATTCATCCGCGACGCCCGCCAGGCGGGAATGCCGGTGCTGAGCAGGTTGAGCACGAAGCAGAAGAGTAACGCCCAGCCGAAAGTGGAGGCATGTATCAGGATGGAGGCATCGACCACGGGCGGATTGAGCGTAGTGTTCCAGCTCTGCACAAAGAGGGTATCGCCCAACAGGAAGGCAAAGAGAAAGCTGATTATCAGCCCCAGCACACCTGCCAGCAAGGTGACGATGAAGTTCTCGCCCAGTATCTGCCCCAGCAGTTCCATGCGCGTGCAGCCAAAGGCACGGCGCACCCCGATTTCCGCCACGCGACGGCGCAGACGGCTCTGCGTCATGCTGCTCAGGTTGATGGCAGGCACGATGAGCAGGATAAGGAAGATGATGAAACGGGTCCGGCGGGCAGCCGTCACATCCGGCTCCACATTGGCGCCGGCTACCAGGGCATTCTTCTCCTGGTCGTAAGGACGGTTGCGGTTGATAATTTTATAACCGTTCTCGCCTATCACCTTATTGAATTCGTCCAACCGCCGGGCTGCCTCCTCGCGGATGGCAGGGAAGTCGCTGCGGTCGCGTGCCAGGATGGTGCAACTCATCAGGCCCATCAGGTCGTGCTCCCACGTGTTGTTCACCTGGTCGGTCGAGGTATAGGGAATCCACACCTGCGCATAGGCCGTTTCGGCCAGCGTCGATACGTCCTTCACCACGCCGCACACCCTGTAGGGCGCATGGGCCAGCAGGAATTCTTTTCCCACGGCCTTCGTCGTGCCGAACAGCAGGCGCGCCACACTTTCGGTGATGACGGCCACCGGCCTGCCGGCATCGAACGTAGCCTGGTCGAAAGGCTTACCGTCGGTGAAGGCGAAATCGAACACCGACCAGAACTGACTGTCCGTCTCGCGCACATCCACCGCCGTAGTGGGCTGGCCGGGCAGGCTGATTGGTTTGGGTAGGGAATAGACCACATAGACGGTGACAGCCTCGGGCGTCGTCAGCTTGCCGTAGATTTCTTTCAGCGTAGCTGCGCTCCACGGGCCGTTGCTGTTGCCGTCTCCCCACGCTTCGTTAGTAATGCTTCCCCACTTCACGTGCAGGAAGCGGTTGCGGTTGCTTTCGGGCGCAAAAGGCTCGACCTGCACCTGCTGCATCATCACCACCAGCATGATGAGGAAGATGGAAAGGGCCGTACCCGCCACCGTCACCCCGCTGATGAGCGGCTGCTGGCGGAGCTGCGCCCAGGCTTGTTGAAAATATTGTTTGATCATCTTTTTAATGAAGAATGATGAATGAAGAATGAAGAATTTATTATGAAGAAAGGATGTATCGGGTTGCCCGATTCTTCATTCCTCATTCTTCATTCTTAATTTTTAATCGTTTCGTATTCACACTGCCGATGCCACTGCGCGATATGTCGGCCTCATCGGCACTTCCCCTCAATTCCAGGCTGCCTACGCCGCCCATACGTGCTTTCAGGTAGTCGCAATCGACGTTCACCTCGGCACCGCCCACTCCGTTCAGGCTGACGGTGAAGCGGCGGCAGGTCAGGTCGGCTACCTCGGCAGAGCCTACGCCGTTGATGCGAAGCGTGAAGTCGTCCAGCTTCAAGTGCTCCTTACACTCCAGGTTACCCACACCTGTCAGCTCAACTGCCTCCAGCGTGGGAGCAGTGACATAGAGCTTCAGGCCGTCAATGTTCTTGACGGACTTTTCTCCCTTCTTGAAACTGATAACCAAGTAGCCGTTCTTCACCTCGGTAGTGGTGAGCTTCACCCATTTTTCCTTGCCCTCCAGGCGAAGCGAACAGTCATCGCCCTGCGTGAAAATGACATTGGCTACCGACGTTATCCTGATAGATGAGAAATCGTCCACCTTGCGCACTTCGCTCACCTTCTCGTCCTGCGCCCATGCGCCTACTGCCGCGGCAAAAGCCAGTACCAGCGCCACTACAATTCCTATGATGTTTGTTTTCATTGTCTGTCTGTTTTGTCGGTTTGTTACACATTATCCTATCTGGCGGCCGTCGAAGAAGCGCACCGTGCGGCTCGTCTGCTTGGCCTGGTCTTCGTTGTGCGTCACCATGACAATGGTACGCTTGTCTTCCTCGTTCAACTGATGCAACAAGTCCATAACCTCGGCACCCATCTTTGAGTCCAAGTTACCTGTCGGCTCGTCGGCGAGGATGATTTCAGGATTACCGATAATGGCTCGGGCAATGGCTACGCGCTGACATTGACCGCCGGAGAGCTGGGTAGGCATGTGGCGCATACGATGACTGAGGCCCACCTTCCGCAGCACCTCTTCGGCGAGACGACGACGCTCCTTGGCAGAGACCTTACGATAGAGCAACGGAAGCTCCACATTGTCTATCACGTTGAGCGAGTTGATCAGATGGAACGACTGGAAGACGAAGCCCAGATTCTGGTTACGGAAAGCAGCCAGTTCCTTGTCTTTCATACCCTCCACGCGGGTACCGGCTATTTCGATGGTGCCGCTGGTGGGTGTGTCGAGCAGCCCCATGATGTTGAGCAGCGTGGACTTGCCACAACCCGAAGGTCCCATGATGCTGAGGAATTCGCCCTGCTCTACAGTCAGGTTCACGTTCTCCAATGCCTGTGTCTCAATCTCGTCTGTACGGTAAATCTTGTTGATACCTGTTAATTTGATCATGTCCATAATTGTATGTTGTTTATAGTTATTGTATTCTTTGTTTTCACCACAGAGGACACAGAGTTTCACAGAGTTCTCTGTTTTTACCACACGGGGATTTTTTTCTGCTTCCATCCGCATTCTCTTTTTTACCACAGATTACGCAGATTAACACAGATTTCATCGATCCTTCTGTGATAATCTGTGTAATCTGTGGTGAACTTAATTCAAAAGTCGTGCCAAAACCAGCCATCCCTGATAATCTGCAAGTTAGCAAAAACGCAGGTGTCCGAAAATGAACACCCTGTCCGATTTTGGCGAACAGCCGTTCCTCATTTGTCCGCCCCGCCCTGTCCAAACGGAAACTAACGGCAGGGGATATAGGAAGCAAGCATCTGATAATCAGAAAGAAGAGTTTCTACCCCCTTCTCACAGGCGGGGAAAAGCTTTCCCTCACCGAGAGAAAGGTCTTCCCTCTAAAAGGGAAAGGCTTTCTCCTTTAAAGGGAAAGGTTTTCTCACGCTGTGGGAAAAGGCGTATCACGTCGGGAGAAGAGAAGTCCCGTGCCGGAAGACCGGCGCCCCAATGCAGGGACAGCCGGAGCAGGCACTCACTCGTCTCTCAACGCCTCGGTAGGCGGAATGCTGCTGATGCGGCGCGCAGGGATGTAAATACCTACCAGCACGACGACCAGCAGAATGAGGTAGATGATGAGCGACACGATGACGAAATGCTGCCCGAAGTGATCCACCCAGCAGGGCATGGTGCTCTTCATCCAGGCGCTGCCCCGATGCAGCCCCTCGCTGAGCCCGTATTGCAGGTAGAGGAAACAGCCCGCCAGCGTGGCCACCGTCGTGAGCACCATGCCCTCGCCCAGCAGCTGGAGGCGGATGCGGCGCGGTGTGGCACCGTAGGACAGCATCACGCCCACTTCCTCGCGGCGCGTGCGCGTCTGCAGCCAGAAGGTACCAATGACACCCAGGCAAAGGTTGACGAGGAAGAACAGGGCGATGCTCAGGTTGCGGCGATAGACCGACGTGGAAGTGAAGAACTCGCCCGAGGCAATGAGGTCGTCGTACGACTGGAGCTCGCGGGCATAGAGATTGCCCGCCCGCATCTGGCGGAGCATCCACGGCTTGAACTCGTGCAGGAAGCGGTCCATGCTGACCCCGTCCTTCAGGCGGATGACGATGTGCATATCTTCCAGCGTCGAAAGGATGTCCGGATGCAGTTCGGGCACGAAGGCCACAGGGATGGGGCGCCAGTCGTTGGCATACTTGAAGGCCTCCACCACGCCCACCACCGGGTTGTAGAGCGTATCTCCCTGCCGGGTCTCCCAGCAGCGTTGCCGGTTGTAGGCGCGGGTGTGGAACAACCTTTCCATCGCGTCCTCGGTCACGACGATATCCGATTCACGATAGGCATAGTCCGACAACTGCTGCGCCGTCGGGCTGCCCTGCCCTGGCCGGAAGCCATACGTCTCGAAGAAGTGGGTGTGAGGCCAGAAGTAAACATGCAGGACGTCGAGCTGCGTCGAGTCGCCCTCCGCCGTCAGGGTAGAACTGCTGTTTCCCATCGAGCCCGGATAGACAAAGGAGACGAGCGGCGTAGCCTGCCCCACATCGGGATGCTGGCGGGCCCGCTCCACGAGGTTCAGATAGGCCTGCATCATCGAGGCAGAGTCGGCAGCCTGGTCGTCATAGCCCGACGCCTGCGGCTGGAGTGCGGCCACAGACACCATGCAGAGGCGGTTGGCATCGTAGCCAAGCGGAAGGTGACGGTCGTAGGTCACCACAATGACGGGGTCGAAGATAATCCATGAGAGGACAGCGACCAGTATCAGTTCGGCCAGCAGCCAGCCGTTGCGGCGGCGACGGGTCCATAGGGTTTTCAAGATAAGGGTAAACATAAAAATGAAGAATGAAGAATGAAAAATGAAGAATTTATACGAATGAGGAATTTATAGAAATGAGGAATGAAGAATTTATACGAATGAGGAATGTCAATGTCAGCATCCGCATGGCAATTCTTCATTCTTAATTCTTCATTCTTCATTAAATAATTATCTTTTTTCATACAGCGAATAAACAATCGGTTTGCGGAGCGACATCCACGCCGGCAGAAGGGCCGACAGCAGGTTCAGCGCCAGACAGAGCAGGAAGGCGATAACAAAGACGGCAGGCGCGAAAAGCATCTCGCCCGACACGTAGACGTTGGCATCCTGCGGAGCCTCCACCATCCAGTCTTTGAGCAGCGTGAAGATCCATTCGCGGCTCAGGTAAACGGTGGTCCAGGCCAGTATCAGGCCCAGCAAACCGCCCGCCAGCGTCAGGAAGAAGTTCTCCCACATCACCTGCGAGAGCAGCACCCGCCTGCCCGCGCCGAACGACTTGCGCACGCCCATCTCGGCCAGGCGGCTCTCCATGCGGCTGGCAATGAGGCCGCTCAGGTTGAGCGCGGGCACCAGCAGAAGCACCAGCACCACAACAACCAGATAGGCCACCGTCTTCCAGGGGTTGAAGCTGGCGTCCGACGGATAGCTCTGGAAGACGCTCAACCAGTGCGAAGTAGGCTGCTTCCACAGCTCCATCTGCCACTGCTCCTTGTTCTGCAGGTTCAGCCGCCTCGTCACGTCCGCGATTTCCGCCCGCAGAGCATCGGCCTGCGCCCCGTCCTTCACCAGGAACGTGACGGAAAAGCCGCCGCAATAGGGGAAGTAGGCGGCAAGCGCTTTTCTGTAGTTCGGGGCGGTCGAATAAGGCAGGTAGACCTGCGCATACGACTGCGAGGTGAGGAAGCTGGCACCGCGCACCACGCCGCAGACCCGACAATTCACATAGTCCAGCGAGAACGAACGCCCCACGACTCCCTCGACGGTGCCGAACAGGCGGCGGGCCAGGTCGTCGGAGATGACGGCCTCGTGGATGCCGCTCTCCAAGTCGGCTTCGGTAAACGGATGCCCCTCCAGAAAACGGAGCGGATAGATGCGGAAGAAAGCAGGGTCCACCAGCTTCACCGCCGGACGGAAATCACCGCTGCGGTCGGCGGGCTGGATGTAGCCGCCCTCCTCCATGTCGCTTCCCAGCTGGGCCGACACCGCCATCACGTTCTTCAGCGGATACACCCAGTCCTGAAGAGCCTGATAGGACAAGCCGTCCTGCAACGTCGATTTCCTTTCATCCGAATGGAAACTGGCGCTGGTCAGGTACAAGATGTTCGCCCGGTTCTCCTCGGGGTATACAGGTGCCAGCTTCACGTAATAAACCAGCGCCATCACGACCGTCATGGCAATGGCCAGCCCCGTACCGGCAATGTAGAGCGTACTGAACAGGCGGTTCTGCCTGAACAACGCAAGGGCTTGTCTGAAATAGGTCTTTAGCATACGTATTTATTATTATAATAGTCAAATAGCCAGCTTGTCAACAGAACTCACTCATCCCTCAGAGCCTCGGTCGGCGGGATGCTGCTGATGCGGCGCGCAGGGATATAAATGCCCACCAGCACCACAGCCAGCAATACGAGATAGACAATGAAAGACACAATACAGAAATGCAGACCGAAGTTCTGTACCCAGTAAGAGCCGGTGGTCTCCATGCCCGTCTGTCCCTTGGCCAGTCCTTCACTGATTGCATATTGCAAATAAAGGATACACCCTATCAGAGCAGAAGCGGTGGTAAGCACTATCCCTTCGCCCAACAGGAAACGGACTATGCTTCCCGGCGTGGCACCATAGGACAGCATGACGCCCACTTCCTCGCGGCGGGTACGTGTCTGCACCCAGAACGTTCCGGCTACCCCCAGACAGAGATTGACAAGGAAGAACACCGCCATCGCCACGTTGCGCTGGTAAAGCGTCGTCGTTCCCGCATACTCGCGTCGGGCTATCAGTTGCCGGTAGGGCTCCACCTTCTGCGCATACAGATTGCCCGCATGCAGCTCGCGCACCATCCACGGGTGGAAGCGGTGCAGAAAGCGCTCCATGCCGACGCCGTCTTCCAGCCGGACCAATATTTTGACATCATTGGGGAAATAACTCAGGTTGACTGTATGCATCGGAACAAAAGCCACCGGTATGGGTTGCCAGTCGCTATACATGCGGAAAGTGGCTGTCGCGCCTACTACATCCGTGTACAGCGTATCCTGGCTTCGAGGTATCCAGAAACGGCGTCCCTGCGGATTGTCTGTATGGAAAAAGGCTTCCAACGTATTCTCCGTCAGTACCAAATCGCCGTCTTTATAAGGATAATCGGAAAGCGCGGCCGGCGTCAGTCCCTTGGCCGGACGGAAGCCATAGGTTTCGAAAAACTGTGTATGGGGCAGGAATTCGATGTAGCGCATGCGGCAGACGGTGGTGTCGCCTGCCGGTATCCGGGTCATGGTTCCCTGCCCTTGCGAGTTGGGATACAGCCAGCCTAAAAGAGGAGTGGCATGCTCCACTTCGGGATAGTTGCGCACCCGCTGCACGAGGTTGTCGTAGGCCTGCATCAGCGAGGCCGAGTCGGTGGCCTGTTCATCGTAACCGGGCGCATTGGGGCGGTACATGTTCAGCGACACCAGGCAGAGACGGTCGGCATCATAGCCCAAGGGAATCATCCGGTCGTGCGTCACGACTATCACCGGGTCGAATATCACCCACGACACGATGCACACAACAATCAGTTCGGCCAGCAACCAGCCGTTGCGGCGACGACGGGACCATAAGGTTTTAAAGATGAGTTTCAACATAATCCTTACCTTTTCTCATAAAGTGAATGTACAATCGGGTTACGCAAAGACAGCCATGCCGGCAGGAGAGCCGAAAGTGTGTTCAGCACCAGGCAGAACACCAGGGTTATCAGGAAAACAGCAGGCGCAAACAGCATTTCGCCCGACACATGGACATCGGTCCCGTCGGGTACCAGCCAGGCATAACGGTCGAATACGCGGAACACCCACTCCCTGCAACCGTACAAAGCAATCCAGGCTACCACCAGTCCCAAGACTCCACCGGTCAAGGTCAGCAGGAAATTCTCCCACAACACTTGTGAGAGCAGCTTGCTCCGTCCGCCTCCAAAAGCCTTGCGGATGCCCATTTCAGGCAAGCGGCTTTCCATGCGGCTGGCTATCAGCCCGCTCAGGTTCAAGGCGGGCACCAGCAACAAAGCCAGCAGGATGAACAACAGATAGCGGACGGCCCTCCACCAGTCGCCCCCTCCTCCACCGACCGACATCATGAGAGATGCACGCAGATGGGAAACCGGATCACCCTCAATGTTCATCTTCAGCCCGTCGGCCTCGTGCAGCAGATTCTGCTTCCGCACAATTTCGTGAACTTCGTCGCACAGAGCCTCACCCTGTTTCCCGTCTTCCACCCATACTGTCACCTGGAAGGGACCGCAATAAGGCACCTCTGGATAGGCGGCATCGCGATACCCCTCCACCGTACTGTAAGGTACATACAGGTCGGCATACGAACGGCTTGTCAGATAACTGGCCCCACGGACCACTCCGCAAACCTGATAGGCTTCGTAATCCAACAGGAACTGGCGGCCTATGACTCCCTGCTCTTCGCCAAACAGACGACGGGCCAGTTTGTCGGTAATCACGGCCTTGCGGATGCCGCTCTCCAGATCGGCCTGCGTAAAAGGCTGCCCCTCGAAAAAACGGAACGCATAGATACGGAAATAAGCCGGATCGGTTTCGACAATCTGCACCGCGAAATCACCGCTACGGTCGGAAGGCTGGATGTACTTCACCGCTCCGAAGGTGGAAGCACTCACCTCACGGGCATTCTTCAACGGATAGAACCATTCCTGCAACGCCCTGTACGAATAAGCATAGCTCCACGACTGAAAACGACCGTCCTTGTTCCGCTCGAAAGATGTCCCCGACAGGTAATACGTGTTTCCACGGTTCACCTCGGGATAGACAGGCGCCAGCTTCACATAGTAAACTACCGCCACAATCACCGTCATGGCGATAGCCAGCCCCGTACCGGCAATGTAGAGCGTACTGAACAGGCGGTTCTGCCTGAACAACGCAAGGGCTTGTCTGAAATAGGTCTTTAGCATCATGTTTCGGTTTTATATTTATTCTTCCCTCAACGCCTCCACCGGCAGCGTACGGGCCGCACGGCGTACAGGGATATACGTTCCGACCAGCGCTATCAACACCAGAACCAGGTAGCTGAGTGCAAGCACCACGGTGAAGTGGAAGCCGAAACGGTTTTGCCCGTAGGCGGGATTGGGCACAAACTTGTCATTCATCTCTACCGTGTACAGGCCGTTGACATGGGCATGATAGAGCAGGAAGGGAATGACCAGCACAAAGGCCACCGTCAACAACAGCCAGGCTTCGATGAGGAACTGCCGCACGATGCACCCTTGCGAAGCGCCCATGCTGCGCATCACCCCAATCTCGCCGCGACGGGCGTTGCTGCGTATCCAGAAGGTGCCCACCATGCCCAGGAAGATGCAGAGCAGGGCGAAACCCGTCAGGGCGTATTGCAGGCGGAGCTTGTTGGTGACGCCGCTCTTCATGGCATAGTCCTCACTCAGCTCCGAAAATTCCTTCAGGCTGTCGAAGTAGAAGTTGCCTACGGAGAGCTGCGGCGCCACTTCCTGCTGGAAACGCTGCTTGAAGGCCGATACGTCCACACCCGGCTTCAGACGGATGACAAAATTGTACCACCACGGCATATACGGACTTCCATACATTTCGCTGTACATGGTGACAATGAGCGGATAAGGCTGCTCGTAGTCGCGGTGCTTGAAGTCGCGGAATACACCCGCTACCTCCAAAGCATCCTCTCCCTGGTAGACTTTCTTTCCCACGGCATCGGCCGTACCGAACAGGCGCTGAGCCAGCCGTTCGGAGATGAATGCCTTGTCTTCCACCTGTTCAGGCACCTGGATGTCACCACCCGTACGGGCATCCTTCATGCCATAGGTATGAAGCATATTGCTGCCATCGGTTGCCACAAAACTATAAGTCTGGGCATGTACGAAACCTTCCCTTTTGTGCAAAGAGGCGGTATCGGCATAGATTTGCGTACCGCTCCACGAGTTGCTACAAGGGAAACTTTGATTACCGGAGATGGTCCAGCACTCCACCTCGGGCTGCTCGCGTACGATGCGGGCAAGGCGTGTGTAGGCCACCAGATTCATCGAGTCGGAAGCCATGTCGGGGTCGAAGTTGCCGTTCGTCTCGTCGTACATGCCGATGTTCACCACGTAAAGCCTTTCGGGGTTATACCCTCGGTCGATGGTACGGTTGGCGGTCAATACATAGATAGGGTCGATGACGGTCCAAAGGAAGAAACTGACGACCAGCAGTTCCAGGAATATCCAGCCGTTCTGACGACGCTGGTTCCATAGTTGGTGTAAGATGGTTTGAAGCATGAGATTTTATCTTTTCGTATTCAACGATTCCATAATCGGATAGCGCATCGCCCCCAGCGCGGGCACGAGGGCCGACACCACATTGAGCACCACACACACGGCCAGCGCGCAGCCGAACACGGCGGGATTGAACAGCATCTCGGGCGTGAGCGACGTGGAGAGCGAAGTGTCGTAGATGTTCTTGTCGAACAGCGTCAGAATCCAGTCGCTGGCCGTCAGCACAATCAGGTAGGAGAACAACAGGCCTGCCAGACCGCCCAGCAACGTGAGCAACAGGTTCTCACAGAGCACCTGCTCCAGCAGGCGGCGGCGCGTAGCCCCATAGGCCTTACGGATGCCTAGCTCGGCAATGCGGCTGTCCATACGCGAGGAAATCATGCCACTCAGATTCAAGGAAGGGATGAAGAGCAGGGCCAGCAGGATGTAGAGGAAGTCCTTGGCCAGTTCCATCGTGTCGGGCGCCTTCTCCACATCCTGGCGGAAAGTGCTGAGCCAGTATGGATCGGGTTGCCCCATCAGGTCGTATTCATAATCCTTGTCCTGCTGGGTATAGCGCCGGAACACATCCTGCACCTCGCTGCGCACGGTTTCGAAGTTCTCCGCATCGTCCACCAGCAGCGACACAAACACATTGCCCAGCAAACCGAACCGATCCAGTTCTTTGGAGATATACTGCGCATTGAGCAAGGGCAGCCACAGGTCGCCTGCCGTCTCGGGCGTAGCATTGGAAACATCCCGCACCACGCCGCACACGCGGTAGTCGCGTCCGTTGAAACTGAAATGACGCCCCGTCACTCCCTCGGTGGCGGCAAACAGCCGCTTGGCCAGCGACTCACCGATGACGGCCACTTGCGCCTTGGCCTCCACATCTTCCTGCGTGAATGGCTGGCCGTCAACAAAACGGAAGGAAAAGACTTTCCAGAAAGCGCCGTTGGCAAAACGGGGAGTAGCTTTGAAGGGCTTTACGTCTGTGGCAGACACCTGATAATCTCCCCAAAAATCAATCACACTGCCCGCCACCTGCTCCACATGAGGCAACCCCGGCAGCATCTGGTCCACGACATAATAGGCCACGCCACCGTTGATGGTCCAGCTCTCGGGCTTGTCCTTCGGGTAGCGCTTTATCGGCTTCAACACCAGCGTGCGGTCGCGGTTATACTCGGGATAGACGGGGCCGAACTTGACGTAGAAGATGATGAACAGTGTCATCACCAGCGCAATGGACAGACCCGTGCCCACCACGTAGATGCCTGTAAAGAGGCAGTTCTGCCGCATCAGGGTCCAGGCTTGTTTGAAATAATTCTTCAGCATAGCTATTTCTTGTTTGTTTCACCACAGAGGGTGCAGAGTTTTTATTGAGTTCACCACAGATTACACAGATTGACACAGATTGTGGATTATCTGTGATTCCTTGGTTCACTTCCAATTATACAGACGATACAAATACGTTGCACGAATCTGTGATAATCTGTGTAATCCGTGGTGCAACATACACATATTTCCTCTGTGAAACTCTGTGTACTCTGTGGTGAGCGTTTCTTATTTCTTCAGTTTCAGCTTGTTCTTGTTCTTATACTGGCTCATGTCGCTCACCACCACCTGGTCGCCCGGTTTGAGACCCGAAATCACTTCGACGTACTCGAAGTTGGAGTCGCCCAGCTGTACCTTGCGCTTCACGAGCTGACCTTCACCGTCGCGCACAAAGAGGTCGTACTCGCCACGGCCCACATAGTACGAGGCGTTGGCCACGCGCATCACGTCTTCCTTCACGGCGTTCATCACGTAGACATCGGTCTTCAGGCCCGAACGCAGGCGGCGGTTGCTGTCGTCCTCCAGCTGGACGGTGAAGGAGATGACGCCGTTCTTCGAAAGCGGGGTGACGCTGCTCACCTGCCCTTCCAGCTTCTCGCTGCCTATCTTCACGATGGCGCGCCCGCCGGCAGCCACACGGTCGCCGTAGGTATCGGCTATCTCGCCCTCCACCTTGAAGTGGCTCAAGTCGGAGATGACGGCTATCTGCGTGCCCTCGCCTACCTGCGCACCAATCTGGTTATTGATATAGGTAAGGATAGCCTTGCGGGGCGAGCGTACCTGCGCATCGTCCAACGTACGTTTGGTTTCGGCCAGGCTCTTGCGGAAAATCTCATACTCCAGCTGCTTCACCTTCAGGTCGGCGGCTTTCACCTTACGCTCGTTGGCCAGCTGCTGGCGCAACTGCTCCAGCTCCAGTTTGCCCGTCTTGAAGTTCAGTTCCGCCTGATGCACACGGTCGGTCGTTCCCGATCCCAAGCTGTCCAGATAACGCTCGTTGCGAAGCTCCACCTCCATGCGGTTCAGCTTCATCTCGGACACCTTCACCTGCATCTCCAGGTCGCTCAGGTAAGTGCTGTTGTTCACCTCCAGCTGCTCCAGCTGGTAGCGCTTCATCTGCTCCTCGTCGAGCTGTTTCTTGTATTCGGTTTCGGCGCTCTGCAAGTCCAGCTTCAATATGGGTGTACCCACGTCCACACTGTCACCCCCTTTTTTATAGACTTCAAGGATGCGCGTGTTGATGGGCGAGTTGATAATTTCTTCAAAGGCAGGTACTACCTTACCCGAAGCACTGACACTTACTTCGATAGTTCCTTGGTCTATGGTAGAAAAGACCAAATCCTTCTCTTTCACGCCTGTCCGCATCAGCGAAATGAGCACACTGAGCACCACCACACCTGCGACTCCTGCTACACCATAACGAATCAGTTTTTTGTTGCGCTCCCTACGGCGCTCTTCTTTGGGAATTTCTCTATCCATGGCAATAATTTTGAATTAGCTGTTTCAATCCATATACAGCCAGCAACTATCATGCCAAAACAACAAATCACTGATTTTCAGATATAAGATATTATTCGAAAGTGTTCATTTTCGGACAGGTGTCCGATTTCGGGCGGACAGTTTCACTCGTTCATGGCTCCGCAATGCGGACACATACCCTTGTGCATCAGCTTGCCGCCACAACGACCGCAACGGTAGCGATCGGCACGCAACGACTGGCGAAACTTTCTGAAGAACACCCAGATGAAAGCGGCTAAAAAGACGTAACCCACATAGATGTGAGTGGTCAAGATAAAGAAGAAATAGCAAAAAATACAGGATGAAGCCAACCCCAACAGATAAAACACCGCCGCCGCAGGTGAAAGCTGACGAAATAGATCATCGAGCACGGCCAACAATACGATGACAAACATCCATATTCCAGCCAGGAACAACGAGAGGATAAAGGGAACTTTAAAGGGCGAAAGCGTAGGATTATAATAATAATGCTCCCACGTGTCGGGCACAAATACCTGTATCGACTCATAAATCGTGGCGCAACAGGCCATCAACAGGCACAAGGCCAACGGGTAGAGGCTATCGATGTCATTGAAATAGACCATTTGCAACTGCTTGCGACGGAACGCACGTACCAGCCACACAGCCACAAAAAGGGCAAAGACCACCACGAAGTACGACGCATGGGTGTCGCTGAAGAGATAGATAGATTGGGAAATGCTGTCGTCGGGTACGCAACAACGCTTCATTTCGACCTCGCGTACCCAACCTTGTACCTCCTGCGAATGGGCCAGCTTCACCCAAACGGAATCTATCGAGTCGGCAGAATGGATGGCAAACTCGGCCACCACTACCCGATCGCCCTTGTACAACTGGTAATAGGCTCCTTTCACAGGCAACAAATCCAAACGCATGGAATCGGTCCGTACTTCCAAGTTGGTTCCCCACGTATAATGACGTTCATACAGATAGGTCAACGAGTCGCGTGTCCGTTGGGATAAGTCGGAGTTCTCCAAGTTGGGGCGGGAATAATGGCAGGAAGACAAAAAGAATAAAATGAAGAATAAAAAATGAGGCATGAAGCATCCGATGCGCCAAAGGTCATGAACCGTCCCGCACTTTCTTCCCAAACCACCGTTCTTTAATTCTTCATTCTCCATTATTCACTCTCCATCATTCATTATCAAGCACTTTCATCTGACAATTCTTGCAATCAAATTCCAAACGAAAGCGACGGCCATCCGCACTCACCAAATAGTAGGGTTCACGATAGGGTGAACGTCCCTTCTGATGGACAGGGCACCACCCCATGCTATAACGCAGACAATGGCGGCAGAACATCAGTACCGCTCCGCCCTTGAACTGCTTTTCGTAGGCAGGCGCTACGGACTTCACGCCATGATCCAGGTAGAAGCGGCGCGCCTCTTCGTTCATCACGTTGCCCAGATAGGTCAGCGTCGTTGCAAGATAGGCATGATGCGTCGGCCTCCACACGGCCAGCTCACGGCGGTAATTGATGCGGCGTGCGGCCGTCAGCCGCTCCACCACCTGCCTGCGCCACTCCGCCACGACAGACGAAGGAATGAACCATTCCTCCGCCAAAGTGATGCAAGCCGGTTCCATCAGCTCATAGGGTGTACCGCCCAACTTGGCCAATTGTGTCCGCAAGTTATCGACCTGAGGCGTGCGTGCCCGTTCCTTCACATGAGCAAAGGCCAGCGTCACACGATTGTCGTCTTCGTCGTCCGCCGTCAGCGAGAAACCAAAACAATTCTCTTCCAACTTCATGCGGATAGCTATCTTACGTTCGGCGGACTTGCGTGCCAATATCCGCTCAAATTCCTGGTCCTGATTGCGGAACAGCAGTGTGCGCGGACGAATGCGCGGCACATTACCTGCGGGAAACAGTTTGTTGCCCTCCACGCGATTGATGCGGAATCCTTGCAGACGTCCCTGTTCGTCGAGGTAGCACACGCCGTCGCCATTGTGGAAAGGCTTCACGCCTGCCACGCTCACCCATCCGCCACGCTGCTCTTTCAACGTGCCCATGGCCTCGCCCAGCGACTTGGGCGTGTCAAACGAAGTGATGTCTTCGCCCCGCCCCTCCAGGAAGTAATGCGTAAATCCCCGACTAAAACTCTTTTCAGGTTGGGGTTGAAAATCGAAACGACACGTACCCGACGAGGCACGAACGTATTCCTTCCTGCGCTTCAGAATAGCGTCCAGACGCTGACGATAGGCAGCCGTCACGTTCTTCACGTAGGCCACATCCTTCAATCGGCCTTCTATCTTCAACGAAGTAACTCCAGCATCCAGCAATTGCTCCAGCATGTCGAGGCGGTTCATGTCTTTCAGCGAGAGCAAGTGCTTGTCTTTTGCCACGACTTTCCCGTCGGCATCGACCAACGAGAAAGGAAGGCGGCAGAACTGAGCACACTCCCCGCGGTTGGCACTACGTCCGAAGCAAGCCTGGCTGGCATAACATTGCCCGCTATAACTTACACACAAAGCTCCGTGTACAAACACTTCGAGCGGCGTGTCGGGACAAGCCTTATGGATGGTGGCTATTTCGTCCAGCGAAAGTTCGCGGGCCAGCACCACTTGGCGGAAGCCTGCCTCCGTCAGGAAACGTACCTTCTCCGCCGTGCGGTTGTCCATCTGCGTGCTGGCATGTAGCGGGATAGGAGGCAGGTTCAGACGGGTCAAGCCCATGTCCTGCACAATAAGTGCATCCACACCCCTGCGATACAATTCCCAAATCATCTCCTCCGTTTCCTTCAACTCTTCGTCTTTCAGAATCGTATTCACGGTCACGTAGATGCGTACTCCGTAGAGGTGGGCATAGTCAGCCAGACGCCCGATATCGTCCATCGAGTTGGTGGCCGTCGCCCTGGCACCGAACTTTGGCGCGCCAATGTACACCGCATCCGCACCATGGTTCACCGCTTCGATGCCACATTCCAGATTGCGGGCAGGGGCCAACAATTCTATTTTCCTCAGCTCCTTCATCATTCAATCTCGTTGATGTTGTAGGGTGTCTCCTGATAGACGAAATAGTTCAACCAGTTGGTGAAGAGCAAGTTAGCATGGCCTCTCCAGCGCACCAACACCCCTTTATCGGGATCATTATCTATATAGTAATTCTTCGGCATCTCGATAGGAAGTCCCTTATCCAGGTCGCGTCGATACTCTGTGTCCAATGTAAGAGGCGAATACTCAGAATGACCCGTCACGAAGAACTCACGTCCTCCACGCGCCATCACCATATATACGCCCGACTCGTCCGATTCCGAAAGGAGAGTCAAATCCTTCACTTTCAGGATATCCTCGCGACGCACCTCCGTATGTCGGCTATGAGGCACATAGAAGACGTCGTCGAAACCTCGGAAAATGGGATGTAAAGGTTGCAGCGTGTGATGTTCGAAGATGCCGAACATTTTCTTCTCCAACGGATATTTCGGTATGCCATAGTGATGATAGAGGCCAGCCTGCGCCGCCCAACAGATGTAGAGGGTAGAAGTGACGTGCGTACGTGCCCAATCGAAGATTTCCGTGATTTCATCCCAATAGCTCACTTCCTCAAAATCCATCTGCTCCACGGGTGCGCCAGTGATAATCATGCCGTCATATTTCTCGTTCCTCATCAGTTCGAAGTCCGTATAGAAGGCCTTCATGTGCTCGATAGGGGTATTCTTGGGCGTATGACTCTTTATCTTCATGAAAGAGATTTCCATCTGTAGCGGCGTGTTGGAGAGCAACCTGACAAGATCGGTTTCCGTCGTTATCTTCAAGGGCATCAGGTTGAGAATGACAATCTTCAATGGACGGATGTCTTGTCGCGTAGCGCGCGAATTATCTATAACGAATATATTTTCCCGTTTCAATAGTTCAATAGCGGGAAGTTTGTCAGGCAAATTGAGTGGCATGATTGTTCAGTATTTATTGTTTCAGAGGCTCAAAGGTAGGTAAAAATGAGGGAGTGCGGAAAAAAAATAGTATTTTTTGTTTTTTTAATAAATTTATTTATATACCTTTGACGCCAATAGAACCTTAAAAGAAAGATAGTATGAAACACAAATTCATTTTAGCACAAGCAGCCACCTTGCTATATGGTTGCATTTTACTGACCTCGTCCTGTTCAAAAGAAAACGATACATTCAATATCCAACCCGGCAATATACCCATTACATTCGCAGGCATTCTGGAACAGCCACAAACCAAAGTCACTTCCACATCTTTCGAAGCCAACGACCCCATAGGATTGTTCGCCACCCTGACCCCAAGCCCTCTCGAGGATAAAAGATACATAGACAACCTGCTCCTGACGTGCAAGGACGGAAGCACCTTTACGCCAGCCAAAACGGTCTTCTATCCAGAAGGAAAGGCCACGTTGGACTTCATCTGCTATCACCCTTACCAAAGCGAAGGAGTGACAGAAGGAAACTCCATCCTGCCTGTAACTATCCAATCGAACCAAAGCCTCAAAGAGAATTTCTCGAAAAGCGACTTTCTGCTGGCCAAGAAAACAAATGTAGGGAGCAGTGAAAACGCAGTGGAACTGAACTTCAAGCACAAATTCGCCAAATTGCAATTTTCCCTTCTCCCTGGCGAAGATGAAGACGCGGAAAGTATCTTGGACAACAACCCCCAAATCATTGTTACAGGTATCTACTCACAAGCCAACTACAACCTGTCCGACGAAAGCATCACAGACTTGACGCAAGAAACAAGCATCGTCACACATGGCTCATGGAGCAATGAAGAAGGAAAACTTATCGGAAAAGAAGCCATCATCATCCCCCAAAGTCTGAATTCAGAGAGACAATCCATCATCCTCGAATGGAACGGGAGGATCTATACCTGCCAGATGCCCGAACTCACCATGCAAGCCGGCACGCAATGTGAAATCTCCATTACGGCCACCCAAAGCGGGAACACGACCCTCACAGGCATAGCAGGTACTGTAAGCGACTGGACTAATATGGAAAGTGAGGCTACGGACAACACCCAAGAGAACATCGCCATACATACCTCATCCCTTTCTTTTCAGACTTCAGACATCTATCGGGTTTACTACCAAGGGAAACCCATCTTGGACATCTGCAAAGAATATCTGAAATCATCGGAACTGACCTCCAGAGCAATCGTGGCCTATCCCTTATCGGAAGACACTGAGATGCCCGACCTGACAAAAGGCACCATACTACGACTACTCGACACTGCCGAGCCCATCTGCGGCGGAACCTTACAATGGGACATCGTGGAAAACACGTTCAACTATGAGAAGGGAGACAAAGCCCTCGTCGATAAATTCTATGTAGAAGAGAGCGGCACCTTGAACCTCACCTCCGACAACAATGCAGTGAGTTGCAACATTGTGGCCCTGACCATACGCGACGTGCGAAGCTCAAAACAACAGACCTATCCCATTGTCAAAATAGGTACCCAATATTGGATGAAAGAAGATTTGAGAGCTACCTGCTACCGAAACGGTACCCCCTTGACCAACCAAATCAATCAGGGAGAAGGCGCCGGCTATTTCAAACCTGAAGATTTGGACATTTACTTTTACAATGGAGAAGCTGTCCTTGCTGACGAGCTGAGCCCTGAAGGTTGGAGCCTCCCTACAGACCTGGATTGGGAAAGCCTGAAGACCTACATCGGCAATGACGTTTCCCTGCTCAAAGGGGGAGAATGGCAAGTCGTTGGTGAAGAAGAAGGAACGCCAGCACCAGTTAACAACCTGACTGGCTTCAGCATCCTGGCCAATGGTTCGTGGATGGACGGACTCCACAATAGCTATAAACAAATAAACGGCTATTGGGCCCTCAAGGAAAGCGGAAAAGAAATTGCGGACAAGATCATATTCTTTACAGGCAACATCAATGAATTCCACCTCTCCGATCCCATCGCAAAGGAAGGGGATTTCTATAAAGTCCTATCTATCCGTTGCATCAAAAAATAATCAACCACAAACACCCTGATTACGTCATGTATCACACTCCCACATCCAAAGGCTGGCAGGCATTAACGCTTGCCGCCTTGCTTGCACTCACACCAACCTCATGCGTAAACCACATCAACGAAGAAATCCAAATGGGGACAATCCCCATCACATTCTCGGTGAAAGTAGTACAAAGCAACACTAAAATAACGGACAACAACTTCGAAAGCGGAGATGAAGCGGGACTGTTCGCCATGCTCAGTTCCCAAGGGATAGACCAACAACGCTACATCGACAACCTGAGGCTGGTGTGTGACGGGAGTACAACCCTAATCCCTGAACGGGAGATATTCTATCCTGAAGGAGAAAGCACACTCGACATATTCAGCTACTACCCCTACCAGAAAAGTGGCATCGAAGCCGGCAAAAGCAAGCTCTCCGTACACACCCAGACCGACCAAAGCAACCGAAGCCATTTTTCCGCCTCCGACTTCCTGACAGCAGAAGCTCCCCAAACAATCAGCAGCCCCGACCCTGTAGAGCTGAACTTTGAACATCGGTTCACCAAAATCAAACTTAAACTGACCCCTACGGAAGGCGAAAGTCTCTCGGACCTGCTCAAAGCCAACCCTAAAATCATCGCAAGCGGCTTCTATACAGAAGCGAAATACGACTTTCTGACCAAGGCATTCAGCGAACTGGCAACGCCAACAGATATCATCCCCTACGGCGAATGGAAGAAGGATGATGATTGCCTGACGGGTAAAGAATTCATTGTCATTCCACAAGAGAACACCGACGGCAGACAATCGTTCACCATGGAGTGGAACGGAAAGATATACACCTGCCCCATGCCTGCGATTGAAATGGAGAGCGACGTGGTGTGCGAGATAGACATCAAAGCCTTCCAATCGACCAGCCACACCCTGAGCGGGGCGGTGAGCAGTATCAAGGAATGGGGAAGCGTCCAAAAGGGAGAAAGCACCACAAACGTCAACCTGACGTCAGTAAAAGTAGCGGCCCTTTCATTCGAGCCGTCGAAAGTGTACAGAGTCTATCACAACAGTACGCCCGTGGCCGAAGTGTGCAAAGAGTATCTGCTATCGAACGAACACGACCTGCAAACGAAAGCCCTCGTGGCCTACCCCGTCCGTAATGGAAAGACAGACCAGACACAAGGCATCGTCCTCCAACTCTTGGGGACAAACGCCCCTGTACACGGCGGAAGCATCCAATGGGACACAGAAAGGGGGACATTCGACTACACACCCGGCAGCTCACTACCCATCAACGAATTCTACATCGACGAGGAGGAACAGATCTGCCTGGCCGAACCTGAACATCCCATTCCTATCAACATCAGCAGCCACACGCTGCGCGATCTGAGGGGAGGCGAGCTACAAACCTATCCCATCGTGAAAGTAGGCACACAATACTGGATGGGAGAGGATTTGAGAGCCAAACAATACAACCAGGTCGGGCACACGCTGAAGCAAATCACCCAACTTGGAGAAGCAGGCTACCTGACCTACCGGAATAATTATTTCTACACAGGAGAAGCACTGCTGGAAGACGAAATGGCACCTTACGGATGGCGCATCCCCCAAAAGAACGACTGGGAGCAGCTCATTTCCTACATCGGACAAAACGCCTCCCTCGTCAAGAACGGCACGTGGAAGACAATCACATCCGAAGAAACCCTATACCCTGCCACCAACGAAACTGGCCTGAACATCCAACCCAACGGATTGTTCATTTTCAATGAAAGCGGAAAGACCCAACACTACAACTGGCAAACCTCCGCCGCCTATTGGATAAGCGGAGAAGAGGTGTGCTCGCTGACAGACGAATCCATCCTGCTGATGGGAAACAACAACGAAGTGGGCACAGCAGGCAACCGTCCCATAGGCCAAACCTGCTATGCAGGCCTGTCCATCCGCTGCATCCAACAATAAATCGAGATAAGGGCAAAACACACGCGCCCCATCGTCGGCAGAAGCCTCATCCTCCACCTCAGACCTTTGCACGCAAAGCCCGATAAAGCACCTCCTGAATGCGCTCGCGAACCTTCAACTCCATCAACAGATTATTACATACATCGGGAGAAATACGATTGCTAAGAAAAACATAAACAAGACCATTGTCGGGGTCAATCCACGCACAAGTACCTGTAAAGCCTGTATGGCCATAGACGGAAGCAGGAGCAGACTCACAGCACGGACTGAAGCGCGCATTAGCCTTGCCTGGCTTGTCGAATCCCAATCCCCGACGGCTGATGCGGGAGGTTTGTGTCGTGAAGACACGGCAAGTCTCGGCACTCAAATAGCGTTTGCCCTGATAGACGCCACCGTCGAGCAACATCTGGCAAAGGGCCGCCACCTCGGAAGCGTTCGAGAACAGGCCGGCATTGCCCGACACACCTCCCAGAAAAGCAGCCGACTCATCGTGGACAAAGCCTCGCAACGTGGCCTTGCGCAAGAAGGCGTCGGTCGAAGTAGGCACAATGTGGCGGGCGGGCAGGAAAGCCAAGGGGCGGAAACCAGTATGTGTCAATCCCATCGGCCCATAAAACTCTTTGTCAAGGAACTCATCCATCGAAAGGCCTGTACGGGCTTCGACCACCTGCTGCAGGAGGATGAAACCCACGCAACTGTAACGGTAACGCTTGTCGCGGAGGCGCGCGTCGGCAATCTTTTGCATCATCTCCTGCTTGAAGGAGACTTGGAGCCAAAGACTATCGGACACCTGAAGGGTACAACTGTCGGTTCTGAACGGAGAAGTCAGGCCCTCGCGGAAGCGGAAATGGGGATTGCCCCACGTATTGCGCCCCAGGCCGGCAGTATGAAGACGGTCGGCATTCGCCTTGAACAAGGTGCCGACGTAGCTTTCCTTGTCAATGGCGTCCTGATAGAACAGAAGGGTGGAAGGCAAGCCCGACTCGTGCAGCAGCAAATCGCGAACGGTGATGCGTTCCTTGTTCGTCCCCCTCAAGAAAGGAAGGTAGGTCGAGGCGTAGTCGGTCAGGCTCAGGAGGCCCTGATCGTAGAGCTTCATCACCGCCAGCAGAGTGGCTGTCATCTTGGTGAGCGAAGCCAGGTCGTAGGCATCAGCAGCTTCTACAGGGACTCTCCCCTTTTTCTCCTGCATGCCGAAAGCCTTGTTGAACATCTCATGCCCGTCCTTCCACACGACAACCTGACAACCAGGGAAGGCCCCCTTGCGGATGCCTTCCTTCACGATGTCGTCAATCTCGGAAAGGACACCTGCATCCATGCCATGCTCGTCGGGGTTGTAGCGGGGGAGTGTACGCGCCTCGATGGTTACGCCCTCGCCTGCGGCAAAGGCCTTGCCGATGCTGGCCGAAAGACGTCCGTCGGCACCTGCCACGCCATAGAGTATGTCCGCCACGCCCTGTTGCACATCCTCGTCGGAGGTATGGGCCAGGACTACGGCCGACGCCTTCTTGAGGCATCCGCCCATCCACGACTTCACCCGATGGCCCTGGACGAAGAGGACATAGACCACGGGGACGTCTGAGGCAAAGGTTTCAAAGAAGGTGCGATAGGCAGCCAGATTGTCCTCCGTGACACACACCACCACCCGACGGCAGGAAGCGAGTTTCTTCCGAAAGGCGGCACATTGCGAGGCGTTCATGCCACGCGCCACGTCGAACTGCTGGGGCTCGGCATAGCGGCGCAGGGCCTGCATGAAGGGCATCAGTTCCGCATGGCCGCCCACGTTGACTACGGCCACGTCCTTTATCGTAGGGTCCAACGGCAGGGTCTTCTCCCCGTTGCCCAGCACGGTGACGGCCGCCAGACTCAAACGGCGCACGAGGTCGCGTGCCTGGGGCGTATTGAGCCGCGTGCTGAGTCCCGACAGGCGCACGAAAGGCTTCCGACTCAATCCCAGCGCATATTTGTAGGTCAGCACCTTGCGGCATCGGCGCGCAATGTCTTCTTCGGAGAGCTCGCCACGCTTGACGGCACGAAGCACAGCATCGACATCTTCCTTGAGGCGGCGCGGCACGAGCAGCTGGCCATGGCCCGCCTTCAACGCCTCGAGGCACAGGGAAGCGCTGCCCGAAACACCTTTCATGGCAAGGGCGTCGGTAAAGACAAGACCCTTGAAGCGAAGTTCATCGACGAGGAGGTCGTGCGTAATCTTGCGCGAGAGGGAGGCAGGCACTCCTTCCCTGCCCTCCAGCGCGGGTACGGCCAGATGGCCCACCATGATGCCGTTCAGCCCCGCGTCTATCACCTGGCGGAAGGGGTAAAGCTCCACGCTGTCCAGCCTTTCGCGCGAGAAGCGCAACGTGGGCAGGGCTTTGTGGGAATCGACGTTCGTATCGCCATGGCCGGGGAAATGCTTGGCCACAGAGAGCACGCCTCCGTCTTCGAGGCCGCGGGCATAGGCCACGACCTTGCGGGCCACGTTCGCGGGGTCTTCGCCGAAGGATCGGGTATTGATGACGGGGTTCGAGGGATTGATGTTGACGTCGGCCACAGGGGCAAAGTTGACGTGGATACCCATCTCGCGGCACTCGCGGGCCACCTCGCGCCCGTATTCATAAAGCAGGCTGTCGGCGGCAATGCATCCCAGCACCATGTTGCGCGGAAAGCGGGGCGTCTCCTTCAGGCGCATGGCCAGGCCCCATTCGCCGTCCAAGGTGATCATCAGAGGCACGTCGGCCCACTCCTGCGCCAGGTTGGTCAGCGCCACCTGATTGGGCACCTCGCCGGCGGAGAACAACAGGCCGCCCACCTTGTAATCCTTCACCACGCGGCGCAGGAGGTCCACGTTCGGCTTGTCCTGCGTGGGGGCGATGGTGTAGATGAACAGCTGGCCGATGCGCTCGCGCAGGCTCAAGGTCTGCATGACGGAGTCCACCCATTGGCGGCAAGCCGCATCGTCCTTCATCGCATGGAGGAAAGAAGCCTCTCCGCGGGGTGTGGAGAAACGGGGCGCAGACACGTTTTGGGCTTCGGACAGAAGACAGCCGGCAAAGAGCAGCAGCAGGACAGCCAGCAGGGGGATGCGCTTCAAGGGAGTGTTTCTCATAGCAGCAAGAAAGTTATTTTTTCGTCAATGTCAATGTCCATACTCCCACATACACGCCGTTGCGGCCCGTATGGAACACGGGCGTCTCGCGTCCCTCGGCATTGGGGTAGAAGGCGGGAGTCTCCATGAACGTGTGCGAGTGTCCGCCCAGGATGGCGTCGATGCCCGAGGTGGCCGCCACCAGCTTCTCGTCGCTCGCGGCTTCGGGGTCGATGCCGCGAATGCCCAGATGCGACAGGCAGATGACGGCGTCGCAATGTTCCTCGTTGCGAAGGAGGTCGGTCATCGCCTGCGCCACGGGGATGGGGTCTTTGTAAACCACGCCCCGGCACTTGTCGGCCTGTATCAGTCCTTCGGGTTGGGGAGCCAGGCCGAAGATGCCGATGCGCAAGCCTCCGCGTTCGATGACCACATAGGGTTTCACCAGCCCTTCGAGCGGCGTGCCGGCCACCTCATAGTTGGAGCAGACCACCGGGAAGCGGGCCATGCGGAAGAGGCGGGCCATGTTCTCCATGCCGAAGTCGAATTCGTGGTTGCCGATGGCCATGGCGTCGTAGCCCATGTGGTTCATCAGCTGGATTTCGACCTCGCCCTTGTAGAAGTTGTAGTAGGGCGTTCCCTGCGAGATGTCGCCGCAATCGAGCACCAGCGTGTTGGGATGCTCGGCGCAGAACTGGCGGACGAAGGCGGCACGGCGGGCCAATCCGCCCTTGCCGGCATCGGCGTCGGCAGCATCAGCGGCCAGGGGTTCCACGCGGCTGTGCATGTCGCTCGTGTGGAGCAGGTAGAGTTCTTTCGTCTGCTGGGCGGAGAGGCTCAGTGCCAGACATCCGGCCAGCCAAAGCAGCATATAGATTCGTTTCATCATTGCGATCATTCCTTTCGTTCAGTTTTTTTGAGATTACACGGTTCATTTCTTCATCACCACACGGCCTTCGATGCGCGCCTCTATCTTCCGTCCGGCAGCCGCCTCGCGCTCCACATAGTCCATGAAGAGGCCGCGGAGCGTGGCTCCCTCGGGGCACTGGCGCTGGCTGGCGCGGGTCAGGGCCGACATGCCGTCGTTGCCCTCGGCCAGGAAGTCGATGGTGCCCACGGTGTAGGTGCGTCCCTCGTCGATGGCCTGTCCGCCCACCTTCGCCTCGAGCAGGCGGCCTTCGGCATCGATGACCAGGTTCAGCCCGCTCACTCCCTCACCGCCACGGGCGGCGATGTTGGCGCAAAGCTCCTTCAGGTCGGCGCCGCCCAGCGTGAGCACGCAGAGCGAGTTTTCAAAGGGCAGGATTTCGTAGATGTTCTGCGTGGTGATGTCGCCCTCGGTCAGCACGTTGCGGATGCCGCCCACGTTGACCAGCCCCACGTCGGCCGGACGGCCCAGCACGTCCGCAGCAGCCTGGCGCAGGACGTCAGCTATGAGGTTAGACAAGGGACTTTCGGGGCGGAAGCGGTCCATCGACACGGCGGCCACGCCTTTCACCTCGCCCATCACGCTGTCCACCCCAGCCTTGTAGGGCTCCAGCAGCGCCAGGGCATCCTTGTCAGGCTCCGCATCCCAGGCGGCGTCCATCGCCACCCGCGTGCCCTCCACCTTCGTCACTTCGTATTCCGTACGGCAGGAGGCCAGGGCGCATACGCAGGCCAGCAGCGTCACCGCCAGCCACTTCGAGTATTCAATTTTCTTTTTCGTCGTTTTTTCCATCGTTCGTCTGCATTTTTAAAACCGACACAAAAATACGAAAAAAAATCGGAACTACCAATAGGCAATACACACAAGAACGCCACATTTTCCGACCAGCGCTTCAGGCATCACAAATATCACAAATCACAAATCACAATTACCGAAAATGGTTTTCAACCCAGCCAAAAGAAAGCAGGATCGAAAAATAATATTATATATATATTATATTATATATAATATTAAATTATTTAACACTTCTCTTTCGTTACAACAGCCTAAAATCGTTTCGGCTAATTGTGATTTGTGATTTGTGATAATCGTAACGGAGGAAAAGAATGAAGCTATTAAGAAAATATCCAACAAAACACACGTAAAAAGTCAGAAATAAAGAAAAAGCAGAACGTCACAAATCACAAATCACAATTAATGAAAACGAATTTCACCACCGCCGGAAAGAACGCAACCCATTCCGCCCCTGCCACGAAGAAATGTCCTTTCGGGAAAGACAAACGGCACGCTTTTCCTCGCAAAAGCACAAAAAAAGCGCCAAACATTTGTGTATCCGACAAATAATTCGCAACTTTGCACCCGCTTTCGCGCAATCGCTGTCAGGAAAAACAGAGAGAAGCCTGGTATGTTGCGTAGTAACGATAACAATTTAACCAATTAGAACAATGGATTTAATTAAAATTGCAGAAGAAGCATTTGCTACCGGCAAGCAGCACCCCAGCTTCAAGGCTGGTGACACCGTAACCGTAGCATACCGTATCGTAGAAGGTAACAAGGAACGCGTTCAGCTGTATCGCGGCGTTGTTATCAAAATTTCCGGCCATGGTGAAAAGAAGCGTTTCACCGTTCGCAAGATGTCGGGTACTGTAGGTGTAGAACGTATCTTCCCCATCGAATCACCGGCTATCGACAGCATCGAGGTGAACAAGATTGGTAAAGTGCGTCGCGCTAAGTTGTACTACCTGCGCAACCTCACTGGCAAGAAAGCTCGTATCAAAGAGAAAAGAGCCAACGCCTAAGGCCGAGGCCGTCTGGCCAGAACCAAATAAAAAGGGGAAGCTTCCACATACGGAGGCTTCCCTTTTTTATGACAAAAAGCGAAGGCGGCCGGCCCAAGGCGCATGTTTTTTCAGAACAGCTATTGCGAAATTGTATCTTATTCGTTACCTTTGCAAAGCTAAAACAGGGAAAGGAGATGACACGTACCATCTATTTTTCAGACGAATTTTGGGATTTTTACCACCAGCAGCAACCCAAAGTCAAGGAAAAATTCGACTATGTACTCAGCATCGTCCGCACGGAACGCGTCATAACCACAAAATTCATAAAGCATCTGGAGAATACAGATTTGTATGAGATGCGCGTTTCGGTCGCCACAAACGAATACAGAACCATCCTGTTCGCCATAGACCATGACAACATCTTGAACGCAACAAAGATTATTGTCCTGAACGCTTTTTTGAAAAAGTCAACAAAAGATTACAAGAAGCAAATAGAGACAGCTCTACACATTTTAGGAGGATTAAGCGATGACACACTTTGACGAAAAGAAACTGACCCGCCTGCACACCGCCGACGAGCTGCTCGACGGGAAATATGGCACGCCCGGCACTGAAAGCCGGAACGATTTCGAAGAAAAGGCCCGTGCCTATTACTTCGGCGTCATCTTGCGCGACAGGCGCAAAGAGCTGAAAATGACGCAAAGCGAACTCGCCCAAAAGACGGGAACCGCCCGAAGCTACATTGCCCGCGTGGAAAAGGGGGAAACCGACATGCAGCTCTCCAGCTTTCTGAAAATAGCCCGTGCCCTGAGAATAGAATTCCGCCCCACCTTCCTCTGAGAAAAGCGTTCTCCCCTCCAAAAGCGCATAAAAAAAGATTGACACAAACCGACGTTGCAGTTTCGTACGCAGCGGTCTGTATCAATCCTTTTATCTACCTGCAAGCAGCGGTTACTTCAGCTCCCAGCCCAGCGCACTGGCACCCAGCACGGCAGCGTCGGCGTCCTTCAGTTCGGACATCAGCAGCTTGGTCTTGCCCTTGTAGATGTTGAGCACGTTCTTGTCGATGGACTCCTGGATGGGCTTGAAGATGTAGTCGCCCGACTTGGCCAGACCGCCAAAGAGCACGATGGCTTCGGGGCTGGAGAAGGCGATGGCATCGGCCAGCGCTTCGCCCAGGATCTCGCCCGTAAAGTTGAAGATGTCCTGAGCCAGCTTGTCGCCCTTCACGGCAGCGTCATAGACATCCTTCGATGTGATGTTCTCGGCCGGAATGGCGCGGAGCAGACTGGGCTCTGTGCGGGCCGTCAGGAACTCGCGGGCCGTGCGAGCCACACCCGTAGCCGAACAATAGGTCTCGAGGCACCCCTTGCGGCCGCAGCCGCACATGCGGCCGTTCTCGCGACGCACGATGACATGGCCCAGCTCGCCGGCAAATCCGTCGTGGCCATACACCAGCTGGCCGTTGATGACGATGCCGCTACCCACGCCCGTACCCAGCGTGATCATGATGAAGTCCTTCATACCACGGGCCGCGCCGTAGGTCATTTCGCCGATGGCGGCCGCGTTGGCGTCGTTGGTCAGAGCCGTCGGGATGCCCAGACGCTCTTCGAACAAGGCGGCCAGGGGAATGACACCCTTCCACGGAAGGTTGGGAGCAAATTCGATGGTACCCGTATAATAGTTGCCGTTGGGGGCACCCACGCCGATACCCTTGATTTTATCTTTTCCGCCATTGGCTTCGAGCAGGGGAAGCAGGTTCTTGCAAACTTCGTCCACGTATGCTTCCACTTCCTCATAAGCGCCCGTCTTGATAGAGCTGCTTGCAATCACCGTTCCACGCGCATCCACAATGCCGAACACCGTATTCGTACCGCCTATGTCGATACCCACCACATAAGGCTTCTCCATGTTTGAATTCATGATATTCTCTTTTAGTTATTAAAGGGTTAATATTAATGTTGGTTACAAATTTGACAAAGAAAAACGAAACAACAAAATCTTTTCCCTAAAAAAAAGGTTCACGACATGCATACGTTAGCAGAAAAAATGAAAAAAAGTCTGCCCCTCTTGCAACTATTCGTCACCTACGTGCGTCTAATAGCGAAAACAAGCATAAATCGAAAGTCGTGATACAGCTAAAAGACATCAACAAGACCTACTACAACGGAGCGCCGCTCCACGTCCTGAAGGGCATCAATCTGGACATCGCCAAGGGAGAGTTCGTATCCATCATGGGCGCATCGGGTTCGGGAAAGTCCACTTTACTTAATATATTGGGCATACTGGACAACTACGACACGGGCGAATACTACCTGAACGGCACGCTCATCAAGAACCTGAGCGAGACGCGCGCCGCCGAGTACCGCAACCGCATGATAGGCTTCATCTTCCAGTCGTTCAACCTCATCTCGTTCAAGAACGCGGTGGAGAACGTGGCCCTGCCCCTGTTCTACCAGGGCGTGAGCCGCAAGAAACGCAACGCCCTGGCGCTGGAGTACCTCGACCGCCTGGGCCTGAAGGACTGGGCCCACCACATGCCCAACGAGATGAGCGGCGGACAGAAGCAGCGTGTGGCCATCGCCCGCGCCCTCATCACCCGTCCGCAAATCATCCTGGCCGACGAGCCAACGGGCGCCCTCGACAGCAAGACGTCGGTCGAAGTGATGCAGATCCTGAAGGACCTCCACCAGACGGGCATGACCATCGTCGTCGTGACCCACGAAAGCGGCGTGGCCAACCAGACGGACAAGATTATCCACATCAAGGACGGCGTGATAGGCACCATCGAAAAGAACCTGAACCACGACGCTTCGCCTTTCGGCCGCGACGGGTTCATGAAGTAATGGTTTAATGGAAAATGGAGAATGGGAAATGGGAAATTCCCCCATTCTCACATCACAAATCACAAATCACAATTATCACAATTATCAAATTTCAATTCCCATGATTGACCTTTGGCAAGAAATATACGGCACCCTGCGGCGCAACAAGCTGCGCACCTTCCTGACGGGCTTTGCCGTGGCATGGGGCATCTTCATGCTCATCGTGCTGCTGGGCGCGGGCAACGGCCTCATCCATGCCTTCGAGCAGAACTCGTCCGAGCGGGCGCTCAACTCCATCCGCATCTTCCCCGGCTGGACCACCCAGTCGTACGACGGCCTGAAGGAAGGACGCCGCATCGAGCTGGACAACCGCGACCTGACGGACACCGAAACGCAATTCCCCGACAACGTGACCAGCGTGGGCGCCACCGTGCGCCAGAGCGGCCTCAACATCAGCTTCGGCAAGGAGTACGTCAACCTCTCCCTGCTGGGCGTACACCCCAACTACACGGAAATCGAGGCCGTAAAGACCGCCGAGGGGCGCTTCATCAACGACATCGACCTGAAGGAGCGGCGCAAGGTCATCGTCCTCCACCAGAAGTCGGCCGACATCCTCTTCGGCAAGACCCACACCGAGCCCATCGGCCAGTTTGTCAACGCCGGAGGCGTGGCCTATCAGGTGGTGGGCATCTACAACGACCAGGGCAACAGCGAACCGAGCGAAGCCTACATCCCCTTCAGCACCCTGCAGACCATCTACAACAAGGGCAACAAGCTGAACAACATCCTCCTGACCACCGACGGCCTGACCTCCCTCGAGAGCAACGAAGCCTTCGAAGCGGAGTACCGCCGCGTCATCGGCGCCAACCACCGCTTCTCGCCCGACGACACGAGCGCCATCTGGATATGGAACCGCTTTACCGACTACCTGCGCACCATGAACGCCATGGGCATCCTGCGCACAGCCATCTGGGTCATCGGCATCTTTACGCTGCTGAGCGGCATCGTGGGCGTGTCGAACATCATGCTCATCACCGTGCGCGAGCGCACCCACGAGTTCGGCATCCGCAAGGCGCTGGGCGCCAAGCCGGCTTCCATCCTGTGGCTCATCATCGTGGAGAGCGTCGTCATCACCACCCTCTTCGGCTACATCGGCATGGTGGCGGGCATCGGCGTGACG
>DXAV01000020.1 GCA_019116805.1 Candidatus Bacteroides merdavium
CATCCACAAGCTGGACGCACCGAGCGGCACCGCCATCACCCTGGCCGAAGGCATCCTCGAGAACCTCGACCGCAAGTCGCGTTGGGTGAAGGGCACGCTCCAGGCGCCCGACGGCACCGTGACGGGCACCACCGCCTGCGCCGCCGACGAACTGCCCGTCAGCTCCATCCGCCTGGGCGAAGTGCCGGGCATCCACAGCATCCGCTACGACTCCGAGGCCGACAGCATCACCATCACCCACGACGCCAAGAACCGCAGCGGCTTTGCCCTGGGCGCCGTGCTGGCCGCCGAATATACAGCCACGCACGAAGGCTTCCTGGGGATGGGCGACTTATTCCCGTTTCTGAAATAAACAAGCATAGCAAGCCATGAAACAAGTATCACGCAAACAATGGATCAAGTTCGGCATCGTCACGCTACTCTACCTGCTCTTCCTCCTGTGGGTCAGGAGCTGGTGGGGACTGGTGGTCGTGCCTTTCATCTATGACATCTACATCACCAAGAAGATACCCTGGAGCTGGTGGAGGAAGTCCGAGAACGCTGCCGTGCGCGGCGTCATGAGCTGGGTGGACGCCATCGTGTTCGCCCTGGTGGCCGTTTACTTCGTCAACATCTACCTCTTCCAGAACTATCAGATACCGTCGTCGTCGCTGGAGAAATCGCTGCTCGTGGGCGACTTCCTCTACGTGAGCAAGGTGAGCTACGGACCGCGCGTGCCCAACACGCCGCTCTCCATGCCGCTGGCCCAGCACACACTGCCCATCTTCAACTGCAAGTCGTACATCGAGTGGCCGCAGTGGAAGTACAAGCGCGTGCCGGGCTTCGGACGGGTGAAGCTGAACGACATCGTGGTGTTCAACTTCCCCGCGGGCGACACCGTGGCCACCAACTTCCAGCAGACCGACTTCTATAGCCTGGCCTACAGTGAAGGGCAGCGCGTCTATCCGAAGCAGGTCAACATGGACAGCCTGACGCGCCAGCAGCAGCGGGCCGTCTATGACCTCTACTATGCGGCAGGACGCAACCTCATCCTGTCCAACCCGCAGATGTATGGCAAGGTCATCACCCGCCCCGTTGACCGCCGCGAGAACTACGTGAAGCGCTGCGTGGGCCTGCCGGGCGACACGCTCCAGATCAAGGAGGGACAGGTATATATCGACGGCCAGGCCATCGAGAACCCCGAAGGCCTGCAGTTCAACTACTTCGTGCAGACCACCGGTCCGCTCATCCCCGAAAACCTCTTCCGCGAGCTGGGCATCAGCAAGGACGACCAGTGGCTGATGAACAACGATCCGGGCTGGGAGGCCGAACTGGAGGCCATGGGCTTCGACCGCCGCGACGCACAGGGCCGTCTGGCTCCCGTCTATCACCTGCCGCTGACGCAGGCCATGCGCCAAGCCCTCGAAGGCAACAAGAAGCTCATCAGCCGCGTCGCCATGGAGCCCGAGAGCTTTGCCGGACAGATGTATCCGCAGAACCTCTATACGAAATGGGACCGCAACAACTACGGCCCCATCTGGATACCCGCCAAGGGAGCCACCATCACCCTGACGGACGACAACCTGCCCATCTACGAACGCTGCATCACGGCCTACGAGGGCAACAAGCTGGAACGCCGTGCCGACGGCCTCTACATCAACGGCCAGAAGACCGACACCTATACCTTCCAGATGGACTACTACTGGATGATGGGCGACAACCGCCACAACTCGGCCGACTCGCGCTACTGGGGCTTCGTGCCCGAGGACCACGTAGTGGGCAAGCCGCTCGTCGTATGGCTCTCGCTGGACAAGGACCGCGGCTGGCTGGACGGCAAGATACGCTGGAGCCGCCTGTTCAAGTGGGTAGGCTAAGCTGAACGGAGAACAGACCCCATGAAGAAGGCGGGAAAGGTCATACTAACTATAGCAGGAGTGGCGCTCATCGTGGCGCTGCTCCGCTCGTGTGTAGCTACCTCCTACCTGATTCCTTCGGCCGGCATGGAGAACTCGCTCTACCAGGGCGAACGCATCCTGGTAAACAAGTGGAGCTACGGCCTGCGCCTGCCCTTCATGAACCTGTGGGGGTACCACCGCTGGGGAGACTGTGACGTCGGCAAGGAAGACATTCTCGTCTTCAACAACCCTGCCAACCGGCTGGTAGACATCAGCCGGCGCGAAGTCTTCATCAGCCGCTGCATCGGCCTGCCGGGCGACACGCTGCTGGTCGATTCCTTCTTCACCGCCCTGCCCTGCGAGCAGTATGCCCCCGACCAGAAGTTTGTCTACGCCTATCCCAAAAACAAGGAACGCCAGCTGGACACGCTGCTTGCCACGCTCTCCATCCGCCACGCCGAGCGGATGGGCGAAGACTCGCTCCACTACCTGCGCAGCTTCAGCCGTTACGAATACTATCTGCTGGAACAGGCTCTCCACGGGCACTGCTGGATACAACCGGCCGCTCGCCCCGACTCCCTGCAGGAAGCCCGCGCCCTCATCGTGCCGAAGAAAGGCCGTGCCGTGCGCGTCTATCCGTGGAACCGCGTACTGCTGTGCAACACGCTGGTGCTGCACGAACACCGCAATGCCGAGATACAGAACGACACCCTCTACGTGGACGGCCGCCCCGTGCAGCACTGCGTCTTCACGAAAGACTACTATTGGGTGGCCTCGAACAACGCGGCCAACGTGTCGGACTCGCGCCTCTTCGGCTTCGTGCCCGAGGACCATATCATCGGACGGGCTTCCGTCATCTGGTTCTCGCGCGACAAGGAAAGCGGAATACGGTGGGACAGGATGGGGAAAGCAGTGCGATAAAACCCGAAAAACAATGGAAAAGGAAACGATATACCTCTCTTCGGCCTATCTGGCCCCGGTGGAATACTACACCAAGCTGCTGGCCTACAACCGCGTCTATGTGGAAGACTGCGATCACTACCTGAAGCAAACCTACCGCAACCGCTGCACCATTGCCGCGCCGGACGGCCCGCTGGCGCTCTCGGTACCCATCATCAAACCCGACACGCTGAAGTGCCCCATGAAGGACATCCGCATCTCCGACCACGGCAACTGGCGCCACCTGCACTGGAATGCCCTGGAGTCGGCCTACAACCATACGCCCTTCTTCGAATACTACAAGGACGACTTCCGCCCCTTCTACGAACAGAAGTACGAATTTCTGGCCGATTTCAACGAAGCCCTGTGCCGTCTGGTCTGCTCGCTCATCGGACTGGAGCCGCAGATGGAGCGCACCACGGACTACAAGACCACCTTTGCCCCCGGTGAAGACGACTTCCGCGAACGCATCCACCCCAAGAAGGACTTCTGCACGGAAGACCCCGACTTCTGCCCGCAACCCTATTACCAGGTATTCCAGGAACGACTGGGCTTCCTACCCAACCTGAGCATCGTGGACCTGCTGTTCAATATGGGCCCCGAAAGTCTGCTGGTATTGCAGGCCAGCCATCGAACCACCCAGGCAACCTCCTTACCTTAACGAACGTTCCACCCTACCCGTGTACAGAGTCCGTCGTTTGTATTCCGTAGGTGTGATGCCTGTAATCCGCTTGAAGCTTCGATTGAAGTGTGTGATGGTCTCAAATCCGCATTCCAGACTAATTTGTGAAATGTTCAGCCGATCAACGGCCAATAGCTTGCAGGCATAGCCGATGCGCATGTCCAAGATGTATTCCTTGAGTGTCTTGCCCGTATTCTCCTTGAAATAGCGGCAGAAGGAAGCCGGATTCATAGCCGTATAGGAAGCTATTTCGTTCAGACTGATGCGCTGCGTATAACGCTTGTTCAGAAAAGCAATGATTTTCTCTATCTTCTTGTCCTTGAAGTCGGCCAAAAGTGGATTATAATTAGGCGACGCCACCAGTTCCTTCTGTGGAAGAAGTGATAACGCATGCAGCAGCCTGAGCAGGGAAAGTATCTGCTCGAATCCTTCGGAGCGGGGCAGGCTGCGGATCATCTCGCAAATGTCGGGGCGGTCTGCCAGGCGGTAGACAATTCCCCGCCCGGCCAGATTCAACATACTGCGGATGGGAATGAACTGAACATAGTTGGAAAAAGAATAGTTCATGAAGTCTTTCTCGAACTGAACAATGACCCCGTTTACCCCCTCGGCATCTTCCCCATCCCCGACAATATTCTGCATGCAGTGTGGCAGTTCGGATCCGAAGAAAAGCAAACAATGGTCCGAATACTCCACAATGCTGTCGCCTATCAGGCACTGCCCCCGACCCTTTTCGACATACATCAGTTCGTATTCCCCATGAAAATGCCACGGATAAGTGAAGGTCCTGTAATGGTAGAAACGGGTACGGACGGGGTTGCTGTTCGATATATGCAGCTGTTCGTTTACAATCTTTTTCATCGAGCCTATTCCTTTAAAAAACGAGACCTTGCAAAAATACGAATATTTCCTGCAAAAAACGGCCTATAACAATGTTTCTTTTCTGCCTATTTTTGCATTATGAACATTCCTATAAACAAGTATAAGATTATGAAAAACTTATTTGACATCAAAGACCAGGTAATCGTCATCACCGGCGGTTGTGGTATCCTGGGTAAGAACATCGCTAATTATCTGGCAGAACAAGGTGCAAAAATCGTTATTCTAGACCGTATTGAAGAACTCGGCAAGGAACTGGAAGCCGAACTGAACCAGAAATCGGAAGCCCTCTTCCTGAAGACGGACGTACTGAATAAGGAAGTGCTGGAAGAAAACAAGAAAGCTATCCTCGAGCGTTTTGGTACCATCAACGTGTTGCTGAACGCTGCCGGCGGCAACATGCCCGGCGCCACTATCGCTCCGGACAAGACGGTGCTTGACCTGGACGTGGACGCCTTCAAGAAGGTTGTAGATCTAAACCTTTTCGGTACTATCCTGCCGACGATGGTATTTGTGGACGTCATGGCCAAGAACAAGAAGGGAGCCATCGTGAATTTCTGCTCCGAATCGGCTCTGCGCCCGCTAACCCGTGTCGTAGGCTACGGATCGGCCAAGGCTGCCATCGCCAACTATACCCGCTACATGGCAACTGAATTGGCCACCAAGTTCAGTCCCGAACTGCGTGTCAATGCCATCGTGCCCGGCTTCCTGCTGACTAACCAGAACCGCACGCTGCTGACCAACCCCGACGGCTCCTATACCGACCGCGCACGTACCATCATTGCCCATACACCTGCCGGACGCTTTGCCGAACCGGAAGAACTTTTCGGTACCATCCATTACCTCATCAGCGATGCTTCGAGCTTCGTGACCGGCGCCCTGTCTGTGGTGGACGGCGGATTTGACGCATTCTCCATTTAATAACCTCAAAACACAGCATCGACTATGATACTTTGTGAACAAACCTGGCGCTGGTACGGGCCGAACGACCCCGTCAGCCTGTGGGACATCAAGCAGGCCGGAGCTACCGGCATCGTCAATGCCCTGCACCACATCCCCAACGGCGAGGTGTGGACCGTAGAAGAGATTATGAAACGTAAGCAGATGATCGAGGAAGTAGGCCTCACGTGGTCCGTCGTCGAGAGTGTGCCTGTACATGAGCACATCAAGACACAGACGGGCGACTTCCAGAAGTACATCGACAACTACAAGGAAAGCTTGCGTAACCTGGCCAAATGCGGGGTGAACATCGTTACCTACAACTTCATGCCCGTGCTCGACTGGACGCGCACCGACCTGGCCTACGAACTGCCCGACGGCAGCCGTGCCCTGCGCTTCGAACGTGCCGCTTTCATCGCCTTCGACCTCTTCCTGCTGAAGCGCCCCGATGCCGAAGCCGAATATACCGATGAAGAGAAAGCCAAAGCCAAGGCCCGCCTCGAACAGATGACCGACGAAGACAAGCAGAAACTCATCCGTAACATGATTGCTGGCCTGCCGGGTTCGGAAGAAAGCTTCACGCTGGAGCAGTTCCAGCACGAACTGGACCGCTACAAGGACATCACACCGGAACGCCTGCGTAAGAACCTCATCTACTTCCTGAGTGAAATCTGCCCTGTAGCTGATGAAGTAGGCGTGAAGCTGGTCATCCACCCCGACGACCCGCCCATGTCTATCCTGGGCCTGCCTAGAATCATGAGCTGTGCCGAGGATTTCCAGGCACTGATCGACGCCGTGCCCAATCCCAGCAACGGCCTCTGCCTGTGCACCGGCTCGCTGGGCGTGAGCAGCGCCAACGACTGCGCCGCCATGATGACCCGTTTCGGCGACCGCATCAACTTCGTGCACCTACGCTCCACACAGCGCGACGCCGAAGGCAACTTCCATGAAGCTAACCATCTGGAAGGAGATGTTGACATGTATGGCGTGATGAAAGCCTTCCTCGAGATGCAGCAGCACCGCGGTGTGTCCATCCCCATGCGTCCTGACCACGGACATCAGATGGTGGACGACCTGCGCAAGAAGACAAACCCCGGCTACTCGTGCATCGGCCGCCTGCGCGGACTGGCCGAACTGCGCGGACTGGAGATGGGTATCGCGAAGTCGCTGTACAAGTGATACATACTGACTAAAACCTGAATATAGAAAAATTCCCCCTGTTCCCGCTCCCTTCCCTATCGGAAGGAAGACCTGGGAACAGGGGGAATCTCTTTATCCGAACACCTCTTGCAGACTTATTCCGTCAGCTTGAACTCCACCCGACCACGGATATCGGTGGCCGATGCGGCAATAATGGCCTCGAATGCACCCGGCTCGGCCACCCACTGATGGTTTCTGGCATCGAAATAACTCAATGCAGAACGGTCTATCGTAAACGAAACTTCCTTCTCCTCACCCGGCTTCAGGCTGACTTTGCAGAATCCTTTCAGTTCCTTGACCGGACGCTCTACGGACGACTTCTTGTCACGGATGTAAAGTTGTACCACTTCCTTGCCCTCGCGATTACCTGTATTCGTCACAGGAACCGTGACCGTAATCTGTTCACCGGTCTTCATTTCCCGTTTGTCAGCCACCGGTTTCCCGTATTCAAACGTCGTATAGCTCAATCCGTGTCCGAAGGAGAAGAGAGGCTGGACCTTCTTCTGCCTGTCGGTCCAACGGTAACCCACGAAGATGCCTTCGTTATATCGTATTTTCGTCACATCCTTGCTGCGGACGGCGCTGTACTGACCCAAGCTGTGGGCAGGTACATCCTCCAGCCGTGCCGGGAAGGTGAAAGGCAGTTTGCCGCTGGGGTTCACGTCGCCCATCAGTACAGCCGCCAATGAAGTGCCCGCTTCCGACCCCAAATACCAACCTTGTACGATGGCAGCCACCTTTCCGGCCCAAGGCATAGCCACGGCATTACCCGAAATGTTTACGACAATCAGGTTGCTGTTTGCTTCGGCCAAGGCTTCTATCAGTTCGTCCTGACCATAGGGCAGCGACAAATCCTTACGGTCGGTATCCTCGCAGTCCTGACCGCCGCTCTTGTTCAGTCCGCCGATGAAAATGACGCAATCGGCTTCGGAAGCCACCTTCACAGCTTCGGCCTTCAATTCAGCGGCCGAACGGGTTTCCTTCAGATTCTGCCCTGTCACCACGCCGTTGTATTCGCCTCCGTCGTCTCCCACATATCCACGGGCATAGACAACCTCGGCCTTACCGGCCACCCGTCTGCGAATGCCGTCCAAAGGAGAAATCTCATGCTGCACTTTCAGCGAGGAACTGCCTCCGCCCACGGTCATCATCTTCAGGGCATTCTCGCCGATAACGGCAATCTTGCGAACCTTAGTGAGGTCGACAGGCAGTGCGGCATGCTCGTTCTGCAACAGTACAATACCCTCCTCGCCTATCTGGCGGGCAGCCGCATAATGTTCGGGCGAACGCATCGAGCCCCAGGGCCGGCCGGTATTCATCACCGTGCGGAAAGCCAGACGCAGCACGCGTCTCACCTTGTCGTCAAGTTCCTCCATACTGGCCTTGCCTGCTTTCAGACGTTGCAGATAGGGCAAGGCAAGGTGATAGTTGTCGTACGCGTTACGGGCACCCGAGGAAAGGCCGTTGGTCCATGTACCGAACTCCATATCGAGCCCGTTGGTAATGGCCTGTTCCGTGTCGTGCGTGCCGCCCCAGTCCGAGATGACCACACCGTCGAAGCCCCATTCTCCTTTCAGGATATTCTTCAGGAGATACTCGTTGTGGCAGCAGTGCTGGCCCTTATAAAGGTTGTAGGCTCCCATGATGGCCCATGCCTTGCCTTCGACTACAGCCGCCTTGAAAGCGGGCAGATAGATCTCATACAGGGCACGGTCGTCCACCTCGACATCCAGTGTGTGGCGGTTGATTTCCTGATTGTTCAGCGCAAAGTGCTTAACACAAGCCGCCACGCCGTTCTGCTGCACACCCTGCACGTAGGGGACCACCATCCGCGAAGCCAGGTAGGGATCTTCGCCCATGTACTCGAAGTTGCGTCCGTTCAGGGGAGTACGGTAAATGTTCACACCAGGTCCCAGCAGTACGGCCTTGTTGCGGTAACGGGCCTCTTCACCGATACTCTGGCCGTAGAGTTGTGCCATGTCGGTATTCCACGTGGCAGCCAGGCACGTCAGTGCAGGAAAGGCCACGCAAGAATCGTTGGTCCATCCGGCCTGGTTCCATTTATCCCACAGCACTTCGGGACGGATGCCGTGAGGGCCGTCGGTGGTCCATATCTCAGGAATGCCCAGGCGTGACACACCTGCACTGCTGAATTTGGACTGCGCATGCAGCAAGGATACTTTCTCTTCCAACGTGAGATGACCGAGGGCATCTTCCACCCTCTCTTCCAGACCTTTCGTTTCGTCCAGATACACCGGCTTCTGTTGCGCGCCCAAGGGAAGGGCCAAAGCCAGCAAACAAACTGACAATAAATTCTTCATGATATCGTATTTTTATTATAAGGATTTGATGAAATGATTCTTCTGGTAAAATTAGCCAAGAAAACACGATCCCGCAACCACAAAGAGGCAACAAGTGGATGCGGGGATAGCACAGGCTACCTATTTCAGCTGATAGACATACAGTTACGATTATTTCTCAAAGTAAAAAAGTGGACGAGAATTAGCGTATTTCCTTAATATAAGCTTCAAAATCCTCGCGCGGACAACGGGCTTTCCCCTTCACCTTGGCCCGATAATTATAAATGGTGTTCACCGAATAGTTCAAGAATTTGGCAATGGCCGCACTGTCGTAGATACCCAAACGTATCAGCGCAAAGATGCGCAGTTCTGTATTCAGCAGCTCTCCTGCCTTGGGAACAATACGTTCTTCGGGAAGCAGCAAGGCATTGAATTGCTCGATGAAATCGGGGAAAATCTTCAGAAAGGCCTCATCAAAGTTTGCATAAAGCTCCTTCAGTTCGGCTTCCTTGAGCAGGTCGGCCGACCACGCATCCTGCCGCCCACCGTTACGGGCAACGCTCCGTCGACAAGTACACAGACGGTCGATATAAGTGGAACAAAGATTGAGGAAACGCCCGATGTATTCCTCTTTGATGCGATTGGAAAGTTGCAGCTGTTTATTGGCACACGCCAGATTGTTGCGAGCTGCAGCCAATCGGAGCATCTGCCGATAGATATAAAATAACGTGCCACCCAACAGTAAAACCAGTACACTAATGAGAACCACATACCATTTCAGACGGAAAGCCTGACGGGCCTGTACTGCCTGATAAGCCTGATCTATCAGAGACAAAATACCCGACGTCTGCAGATAGCGCGACCGCGCATTGTAACGGGTCGTCTCCTGCCACGAAAAGCGGATGTAACGATAGGCACGTTCCACATCGCCTTCTTCATAAAGTCTGTGAGCCAAATCCCACAAAGAAGCATGGTCGGCAATGGCCAAACGAATATCTGTCAAAGCTGAAAGAGCCAGAAAGCGTTTCTCTTCTTCCCAATTGCCCATAGCTCCGTATATCAGCGCCCGCTGATAGGTAACCAAAGCATAAGCTGGCATATCAGGCGATAAGATTTCCAGCCGTCGGTCGTTTACAGCCAGCGCTTCATCAAACCGGCCTGAAAGGCGCAATGCATGTTCCTTCCTTTCCCTCCCCAAAAATGATGTCGCGTCCAATATCCTCTGTAGCGAATCGGAATAGCTGATTGCCTGTGCCTCATACCGATTACAGAATTCCTCATCCTGCGTATAATGCCCCATCTCATCGTAAAGTTTGTAACAACTGTAATAGTAATCCGACAACCGAGCAGACGAAACCGTTTTGCGCGATACCTCCTTCAAAATATCCGAAGCCTCACGGTACATGCCGGCAGAAGCCATATGATAAATCTGTTTCAGACGGACCGACAGAACATCGTCTGCCGTACCATACTCTGTAGCCCACCAAAAACTCCAACGCAGATATAGCAGAGAGGAATCACAATTATAGGCCTTGTATTCGGTATAGATACTGTCCAAACCGTAATAAAAATCGCGGGAAGAAACAGTTCGAACTTGCTGCCGTTTCTTCAGATCCTCAATACGCTGTTCACGTATATTCATATAACAAGCATACTCCTCCATAGCTACATCAAGGGAATGCAGCAGCTGCTCCATAGACGGAAAACGATTGGATGACACAGACGCTATAAGAGACATACTCCAGCCATACCACAGAAGTAACAGCAAACACCGTTTCATGACGACAAAAGTAATGATTCATCCGAAATAAAAAAAGAACAATCAGCTCAAAGACACAAGATTTCTACCCAAATAAATGCAAACAGAACACTTTTCTCCGTACCTTTGTCCCAGGGAGACAGACAAACCGACTATCCCTGTCTCCAGACCATGACTATGCTCAAACTCCAGACTCCCAACGGCGACGACCGCGTGCTGCTTCACTCCTGCTGCGCCCCCTGTTCGTCGGCTATCATCGAGTGTATGCTGGCCAACGGCATACATCCCACCGTATTCTACTGCAACCCCAATATCTATCCGCAAGAGGAATACGAAACGCGCAAAAACGAGGCCATCCGATTTGTAACATCGAAAAATCTCGATTTCATCGATGCCGACTATGATTACACTCATTGGAAAGTCCAGATGAAGGGACTGGAGGACGAACCCGAACGAGGCCCCCGTTGCCTGCGCTGCTTCACCCTACGCCTGACGGAGACCGCCCGCTATGCCTCGGAACATGGCTTCACACTATTCACCACTACGCTAGCCTCATCGCGCTGGAAGAGCCTAGAACAAATCAACGAGGCCGGGCGACGTGCTGCCACCCTCTATCCCAGCACTCTGTTTTGGGAACAGAATTGGCGGAAGGGCGGACTACAGGAACGCCGGAATCAGCTGCTTAAGGAATATGCTTTCTATAACCAGCTGTACTGCGGCTGCGAATTCAGTATGAGAAAATCAACTACTGCCCCAACATGTGAATAATAGGACAAGAAAATCCCTGAGCACGAATCATACATGAAAAACAACAAGTCGTTATGTTTTTCTACAGCACTCGTACTCAGGGAGATATCAAAAAATATCAGAAACTATAAGTAATGCCTGCACTGATTACAAACTGATTGAAATCCTCAATTATCTGATACTTGGCCTCCACACCTATCGATAAGGAGGAAGCAACTTTAAAATCAGCACCTGCACCTAGATTTACACCAATTTTACCATCACTTTCATTATCACCCAGGCCAAGATCCTTCAGGTGAGCTGTAGCATTGGCATAATGCAGTCCTGCCAACGGATAGACATTGATTTTCTCTGCCGGATGAAACAAATAATGTACATTGGCACCCAAGTCCCACAACGATACATAATCATGCTTAAAGTAGTAATTAAAAGCAGGTTCAAGACGCCAATTATCATTAAAGCTATAACGATATTTTACACCCAAACCCAAGTTTGTATCATTACCATAATTCAGATAAACTCCTACAGCCGACTGTCCTTGCTGAGCATACGATACAGAAATGCATGCAAAAAACACGATAAAAAACAAAAAAATCTTTTTCATAAGCTATACATTTAATGGGTTAATAAATTCAAATATAACAGATAGTTTGAACTTTAACAAATTTATTAGAAATAAAATGTACTTAATTCACAAAAAAGACTTATCTATTTCTAAAAACAGGCAACAAACGTTATCTTATCAGAGATAAACCAGCATCGAAAGATAATCTTCGGACAACATCTCGCCTGCCACGGCCAGCAATTCATCAGCCGTGAGTTCGCTGATGCGGCGACAGACGGCCTCCTGCGACTCGTAACGGTTGTAATGGAGGAAAGTCTTGGCCATGCCCAACGCATTGTTCTCGTTGTTGTCCGAGGCTACGCCTATCTGGCCTATCAGCTGCTTCTGTGCAGCAGCCAGCTGTGTGGCGGTCAGGCGATGGTCGCGCAGGCGCTTCAGTTCGCGGTAAACCAGACGGGTGCAGAGCTCCACGTCGGCGGGGTCGCAACCGAAATAAATGCAGAACGTACCCGTGTCGGTATAGGCTGTTAGATTAGACTCCACATTATAGACCAATCCACGGCGTTCGCGCAACGCCACGTTCAGACGGCTGTTCATGCCCGGCCCACCCAGCAGATTATTCAGTAGATAGAGGGCCGTACGGCGATGGTCGTAGGCGTTATAGCCGCGCCCTCCTATCATGACGTGTGCCTGGTTGGTACCCTTGTCCAGCACAAGACGGTCGGGCACGTAGAGTGGCGGAGGTGTACGGCGGGCTGCACCGTTGCAGTCCGCCCCGCCGCCGGGCAGGTCGCCCACCAGCTTCTCGGCCAGACGCACCACCCGCCGGAAATCCACATCGCCCAGCACGAAGAAGACCATGTTCTCCGGCCGGTAGTAACGGCGGGTGAAGTCTGCGGCATCTTCCGTGCGGAACGTGCGCAGGAGGTCGGGACGCCCCAGAATGTTACGCCCCAGCGGATGGCCGCGGAAGATCAAATCCTCGAAGTCATCGAATATCAGTTCGGCCGGATTGTCCTCGTACGACTGGATTTCGTCGATGATGACCTCCGTCTCCTTCTCGATTTCGCGCTGCGGAAAGGTGGAATGGAACACAATGTCGGCCAGCAGCTCGAACGCGCGGGCAAAATGCTCCACCAGGAAGGCCGAGTAGACCACCGTCTCCTCCTTGTTGGTATAGGCATTGAGGTCGCCGCCCACGTTTTCCATACGGTTCAGGATGTGCCAGGCCCGCCGCTTCTGCGTTCCCTTGAAGATGAGATGCTCCACAAAGTGGGCCATGCCCTGCTCCTGTTCGCGCTCGTCGCGCGTACCGGCGTCGACGGCAAAGCCACAATAAGCCACCCGCGAACGCAAAGGTTCGTGGATGATGCGCAGGCCATTGGACAGCGTGTGTACGTGATACTCCGGTTTCTCTATATCAAACTTCTTCATTATTGGCTTTCTAACATTTTCTACCCGCAAAAATACAATAAAACCTATTGCCGTTTATGGAAAATTGCAGATATTTGCACCCGACAAAATCCTAAAAACTGCATTAAATTAAAGAAATAGCTCCTTTTAGGTACAAGAAACAACATTCACTATGCGAAAAGTAATCGGCATCGGAGAAACTATTCTCGACATTCTCTTCCGCAACGGGCAACCTACGGCGGCCGTGCCTGGCGGTTCAGTATTCAACGGCCTCGTGTCACTGAGCCGTACGGGCGTCCCCATCCGCTTCATCAGCGAGACAGGCAACGACCAGGTAGGTAACATCATCCTCCAGTTCATGCGCGACAACGGCATGCCTACCGAACACGTCAACGTTTTTCCTGATGGTAAATCGCCCGTGTCACTCGCCTTCCTCAACGAACAGAACGATGCCGAATACATCTTCTATAAAGATTATCCCCGCCAACGGCTCGACGTGGTATGGCCTGAAATAGAAGAAAACGACATTGTCGTCCTCGGTTCTTACTACGCTCTGAATCCCGTGTTGCGCGACAAGATACTCGATTTGCTGGAAATGGCCCGTGCCAAAAAAGCCATTGTCTATTACGACCCGAACTTTCGCTCCACCTACAAAGAGGAAGCCATCAAGCTGGCACCCACCATTATCGAGAATCTGGAATATGCTGACATCGTCCGCGGCTCGGTAGCCGACTTTTTCTACATGTACAACCTGCAGGACGTGGATAAGATTTACAAGGATAAAATCAAGTTCTATTGCCGCAACTTTATTTGTACGGCCGGACATAAGGACATTGCTCTACGTACATCCAATGTTACTAAAGACTACTCTATCCCTACAGTTGAAACTGTCAGTACCGTCGGTGCAGGTGACAACTTCAATGCCGGCATCATCTACGGCTTGCTGAAGCTGGACATACGCTACGACGAACTGAACAACTTGGACGAAATACGGTGGAATCGCGTGATGGAGTATGGCATTGCCTTCGCTACCGAATCGTGCCGCAGCCTGAACAACAGTATCTCCAAAGAATTTGCAGAAAAATTAAAGATAGAAAAAGAAGTATAAAAGGCTTGCCCGCCCAATACGGTTTGAAGACAATTTACTTATATTTGTGATAACCGGCCGGAGCAATACATTTCATCATGCACCGTAGTCGGACTAGCTATTTTTATTAGAAAGTTCACAAGTATGATGTATAGAAATCTGTATTATCTGTTTGTCCTGGCCGCTTTGCTTCCTTCGTGCAGCAATACCACTCCACGTATTTTCGTCGTATGCGAGGAAAACAACGTGGGCAACAGTATCGTCAAATGGGAAACTATCCCGACAATACCCGGCGATGTAAAAGTTTACGCCTCTACTGACCCAGAACACATTTCGGAAGATCACCTCATAGCCAGTGCTCCCATTGCCGATCAACACCTGACAATCATCACCTCCGACCCAACCCAGCGCTACTATTACCAACTGGTCTTCGGCGAGAAATACCGAATGAGAGTTGCCACGCGCAATGTCAACATCCCTGGCATACAGAACTTCCGTGATTTGGGAGGATATCCTTCCTACCCCCACCATAAGCGCACACGCTGGGGTATGCTCTACCGCTCCGGCGAGATAGACAATCTGGAATGCGGATCGCTGAAGGAACTGAAAAACTTGGGCATCCGCACCATCATAGACTTACGTTCTCCTGAAGAAGCGCAAGCTACCAACTCATGCCTGCAAGACAATTTCCATGTCATCTCCATCCCTATCGCCACTGGTAACATGGAGAAAGTCGTTACAGGTGTACAGAACCGAAGTATCCGAAGCGACACAGTCTATCGTATCGTAGAACACATGAACCGGGAACTGATTACGAAATATACTCCCCAATACCGTAGGGTGTTCGACTTGCTGCTCAACAAAGACAATTATCCCATCGTCATCCATTGTTCCTCGGGCAAAGGCCGAACAGGAGTTGTCTCGGCACTGGTACTCGCTGCACTCGATGTCAACGAGGACAAAATCATGGAAGACTACCGTCTGAGCAACGACTACTTCAACATTCCCAAAGCCAGCGGTTATGCCTACAGCCTTCCCGCCCGTTCGCAAGAGGCCATCACGACTCTTTTCTCCGCCCGTGAGGAGTTCCTGAATGCAGCCAAGGAGGAAGCCGAGCATCAGTATGGTGACGTCAAGACCTACTT
>DXAV01000021.1 GCA_019116805.1 Candidatus Bacteroides merdavium
ATATTTCGGGCGGGCGCGCACTGCGCGCGCGTATTACAATTACAGTTCGGGGAAAAGGGCATACGATATCTGCGTATAAAATACCGACGGAAAGAGAGCAAGGAGCGCACGGGATGAAGACAGGATGCGAGCAAAAGGAAAACAGTGATTTACACAGGGGAAAACGATGATTTAGGAAAGGGAAAACGGTGTGAGTTAGAAAGAAGAAAGCAACGACATAGAAAAAAACGACTGAAGGCATGAAAATGATATTCCTGCTCTCCAACCGTTCTTTTCCTTATCTATAGTTTAAAGCGTTCCTTTCGATGAAGGTAGTTCATAGCGATAAATGTCACGCTTTACTGCCATCTTCAGCGCACGAGCCAAAGCTTTGAAAATGCCTTCTATTTTATGATGTTCATTTTGGCCTTCGGCCTTAATGTTCAGGTTCATCTTGGCGGCATCGCTCAGCGACTTGAAGAAATGCAGAAACATTTCGGTAGGCATCTCCCCTATCCGCTCACGCTTGAAATCGGCTTCCCAAACTAGCCAAGGACGCCCTCCGAAATCCAGGCAAACCTGACAGAGACAATCATCCATCGGTAACGAATAGCCATAGCGTTCGATGCCACGTTTGTCACCCAAAGCTTTATAAAGACATTCGCCCAAAGCCAAAGCCGTGTCTTCAATTGTGTGATGTTCATCAACATAAAGATCACCTTTCACACGAACCGTCAAATCGATGCTTCCATGTTTGCCAATCTGCTCCAGCATGTGGTCAAAGAAACCAAGCCCAGTATCGATGAGACATTTGCCCGAACCGTCCATATCGACAGACACATACACATCGGTTTCGTGAGTCACCCGATGCACTTCCGCCCGACGTTCGCCGGCAAAAAGGAAATCAGCCACCCGATCCCAGTCGGTCGTGGCCAAGACGCAGACATCCTCCAAACCTTCACATGAAGTACTTCCACCCTCGCCTACTGGTTTTAATATCGACTTATCGTCCTGCAACAGAATAGCACGACATCCCAGATTCTTGGCCAATTCCACATCAGTGGCACGGTCGCCTATCACAAAGCTACCAGCCAAATCATACGAGGGATTATCCATGTAATGGGTCAACATCCCTGTCCGCGGCTTGCGAGTGGGCGCATTGTCAGCTGGGAAACTACGATCGATACATACTTCATCAAACGTAATCCCCTCGCCTTCCAAAGTCTTCATCATCAGATTATGTACCGGCCAAAACGTTTCTTCAGGGAAAGAATCTGTCCCAAGCCCGTCCTGATTGGTCACCATCACAAATTCAAAATCAAGCTTACTACGGATAAAACCCAGGTTCCGCATTACCTTGGGATAGAACTCCAGTTTTTCATAAGCATCCAACTGGTAATCGACCGGCGGCTCTATAACCAGCGTGCCGTCGCGATCGATAAACAAAACTTTCTTTTTCATCGCCCCTCCTTATCCTTTATAGTTTTTCAAAGCTTTCAGCAGTTGTTCGTTCTCTGGACGGGTTCCCACCGTGACACGCAGACAGTTGCCGCAAAGCGAAACGGTATGTCGGCTACGCACAATGATACCCTCGCCCACCAAATAACGATAGATAGCCACGGCGTCAGTCACCCGCACCAGAAAGAAATTAGCATCCGAGGGAAACAGCTGAACCGTACAGGGTAAGGCCTTGAATTCCTCTTCCAACCATGCACGTTCCTCCTTCAAAATCTTGACCCAACGCTCCACTTCGTAATGGCGAAGCACCATCTCCAATGCCTGCTTCTGGGTCAGCATATTTATATTATAAGGATATTTTATCTTATTGAAAATCGAGATGATTTCCTTTGACGCGAAAGCCATTCCCAAACGGATGGCAGCACATCCCCAAGCTTTGGAGAAGGTCTGAAGCACGATGATGTTCGGATATTTCTCCAAATCGAACAAGAAAGAACGAGCTTCCGAAAAGTCAATATAAGCCTCATCCACCACCACAAGACCATCGAACGCCTCAAGCAGTTTTTCAATCTCCACGCGATACAGATTATTACCAGTCGGATTGTTGGGCGAACAGAGAAACATCAGTTTGGTATGCTCGTCGGCAGCAGCCAGCAAACGGTCAGCCGAAAACTGAAAATGCTCGTCCAAAAGGACCTTCCGATACTCTACGTCGTTAACTTCGGCACATACCTGATACATGCCATACGTAGGATCAATAGCTACTACATTATCGACACGCGGTTCGCAAAAAGCACGAAACACCAAGTCGATGGCCTCATCACTTCCGTTACCCAAAAAGATATTCTCCGTTGGCACTTTCTTTATTTGAGAGATATGTGCCTTCAAATCGCGTTGCAATGGATCAGGATAACGGTTGTGAGGATTATTATACGGATTTTCGTTCGCATCCAAGAAAACGGAAGCCGTAGCTCCGCTATATTCATCACGTGCAGACGAATAAGGTTTCAGTTTCCAAATATTGGGCCTTACCAATTCCTGTAATGATTTCTTCATATCAAAATTCTTCTAGTTGAAACATTTATTTATCATCACGGACAGCCTCCAATCTGACGGATACGGCATTCTTGTGGCCGTCCAACGATTCATTGGCCGCCATAACCTCAATGGCCGGACCTATTTTACGCAACCCCTCGGGTTTGATTTCCTGGAAGGTCATCTTGCGAATAAAACTATCTAGGCTGACACCACTATAGGCCTTAGCATAACCATTGGTAGGCAGGGTATGGTTCGTACCCGAAGCATAATCACCAGCACTTTCGGGGGTAAGTGCACCCAAGAATATCGACCCAGCATTGACAATCCGCTCAGCCACAGAGAGATAATCAGCCGTTTCTATAATCAAATGTTCGGGAGCATAGGCATTAGTCATCTCAACCGCTTCTACCATGTCCTTTACCACAATCAGCTTGCTGTTTGCCAACGACTTGGCAGCAATTTCTTTGCGCGGAAGCAAATCCAGCTGGCGTTCTACTTCGGTTTTAACGGCCTGCTGTAATTCCTTCGACGTCGTTATCAGTACAGCCTGACTATCCACTCCATGCTCCGCCTGACTCAACAAGTCGGCAGCTACAAATACAGGATTGGCTGTCGCATCTGCCAGTACCTCCACTTCGGAAGGACCTGCGGGCATATCAATAGCCACATCACGCAAGCTGACCAACTGTTTGGCCGCCGTGACATACTGGTTGCCGGGGCCAAAGATCTTATATACTTTCGGGATGCTTTCCGTCCCATAAGCCATCGCCGCAATGGCCTGTACACCACCGGCCTTGAACACACGCTGTACACCGGCCACCCGAGCCGCAAACAATACAGCCGGATGCACCTTCCCGTCCTTGCCCGGAGGGGTACACAACACAATCTCCCGACACCCGGCTATGCAGGCAGGCACGGCCAACATCAGCACGGTAGAAAACAACGGTGCCGTTCCTCCAGGGATATACAACCCCACTTTCTCGATGGGTACCGCCTTCTGCCAGCAAGTGACGCCCGGCTGCGTTTCCACCTTCTTGCCCACAAAGCGCTGTGCGGCATGAAAGGCCGAAATGTTTCCGGCAGCCAGCCGAATGGCTGCCTTCAGTTCCTCGTCAATCAGTTTTTCAGCCTCGTCGAACTCTTCAGACGATACAGCCAAAGCAGACAAACTTACTTTGTCGAACTGCAACTCATATTGAAGAACCGCCTCGTCTCCCCCAGCTTTCACACGATCAATAATACTCTGTACCGCTCCGAACAGGCTTTCCGTATTCATCACAGGCCGCTTCAATAATTCCTGCCATTGCGATTTCTCAGGATAATCTATCAATATCATAACCGTCTGTCCTTTAAATAATCATTTTCTCAATAGGCAATACCAGAATACCTTCAGCACCCAGCGCCTTCAGTTTGCCGATAATTTCCCAAAAACACTTCTCGTCAAGCACCGTATGAACCGAACACCAGCCTTCCTGAGCCAGAGGCATCACCGTAGGACTTTTCATACCCGGCAGTACGGCCACAATCTCATCCAGTTTATCTTTAGGAGCATTCATCAGCACATATTTCTTGTCCTCGGCCGTCTTCACTGCATCCATGCGGAAAAGCAGTTCTTTCAAGATCTCCTTCTTCTCGTCACTCAAGTTCTTATTGCCGATAAGCAACGCTTCCGACTTCATTACCACTTCCACTTCCTTCAACCGGTTGCTGACCAGCGTCGACCCCGAACTGACAATATCGAAAATGGCATCGGCCAAACCAATACCCGGCGATACTTCCACCGAACCGGTTATCACATGAATTTCTGCCTTCACCTGTTGTTCCTTCAGATAGCGGGACAAGATGCCAGGATAGGACGTCGCAATTTTCTTTCCTTCAAACCACTGCACACCTGTATATTCGATATCTTTCGGCATGGCCAGTGACAATCGGCACTTACTGAACCCCAAGCGTTTTACAATCTCTGCATCTTCAGCTCGTTCTACAAACTCATTCTCACCGACAATACCAATATCCGCCACTCCCGTAGCCACCGTTTGCGGAATGTCATCGTCACGCAAGAACAACACTTCGATAGGAAAATTGGACGATTGCACCAATAGGGTACGTTTCGTTGCACTCAGTTTGATGTCTGCTTCTTCCAAAAACGACATCGTTTCGTCGTAAAGACGGCCTTTTGCTTGTACTGCAATTCTCAACATAACTTTTTTATTTTTCTATTTTTCAAAATCGATCAACTGAGACACAATAAAAAAAGAAGCCTGCCCTAATCCGGCAAGCTTCTTTCCTCATGTATCCTTTCATGCACATACACTCATCTGCCTACCGAATTTATTCGCCAGGATAATGATGATGATGATGTACTGCAAAAATTCTCATATCTTTATTTGTTTGCGACAAAAATAAACCATATTATTGAAACGCCCAAAGATTTATCATAAAAAATTGTTTTTTCCTTTCATTTTCTCATTTGCACCATCAATAACATGAAGAACAATCATTTTTCTGTCACTTCCTACTATTGAAGAAAAGTGTAGGCGCCATTCCTGTCACTTGTTTAAACACCCGATTAAAATGATTAGGTGTGCTAAAACCAACCTCGTATGCCACTTGTTGCATTGTCCTTCCGCCATCCGAATAAAGTTCAATGGCACGTACAATCCGCTGGTGATTCATATAATCGGAAAAACGAATACCCGAGGCATGAAGCAAGCGACTCAGATTACGCACCGAAAAACCAAATTCCAAAGCTACCTGTTCAATCCGCAAACCATCTGTCAAATGAGCCATCATATAATCAAGAATCGGATGAAGCCGCATATCATCCGGAATAACCCGTGTTTTCAGCAACACCTCTCCTACAGGAGACATCGAAGGCAACAAACGCAAAAAAGCCAGCGCAAAATCGTACAACTCAGGCTTTTCCTTACGACTGATTATATCTCCGGTAGAAGCAATGAACTTCAAATTTTCGGCAATTACCGGATTCGTCATATAAATAGAGAAATCCTGATAAGAAGTATGCCAACCATCTGCCACACTCCAATCAATATAATAAATAACCAAAGATACCTGCCTGTTCTTACTACACAATTCATGGGCCTCCCCTTTAGGTATCCAGGCAATATGTTTCTCCGGCACAAAATAATTAGTCCCCCTCATCTGAACATGCAATGTCCCCGAAAGGGTATAGACAACCTGATGCATCGGATGCGAATGAACTGATAGATTGACATCTTCCCAGCCAGTTCTCTTAATGAAAATTTCTTCTGGAGATGCCGCCTGCAGACGATATATATATTCACGCTGTTCTTGATTCATGAATCTCCCCCTTATGTCCTGATTTGATAAGAATATTGCAGAATTTGCAAATTAGGTACAAAGGTAAAGCTTTAATTTTGCGCCATCAAATTTTTGAAGAGACAAAAAGAACAATATGCTATCTATTTTCAGACCACTGACAGCCAAATTTGCGTATTTGGCCTTTTTTTTATCCACGACCAGCCTTTATGCACAAGAGCGTGTATTTACCTTAAGTGAACTATTCACACTGGCAGACAAAAACAGCAAAAGCATCCGATTTCATCAACTCCTCATCCAAGAAGCCGAACAAAGCATTAAGGTGGCGCGCAATGCCTACCTACCTTCACTCAGTGTCAAAGCAGAAGCATCGTACATCGGTGACGGCTGCATGACCGACCGTGATTTCTCAAACGGCGTCCATGCAGACATGCCACACTGGGGCAACTCTTTCATCATCAAAGCCCAACAGACTGTTTATGCCGGAGGTGGCATCCGAAACAGCGTCCAACAAAGCCGCCTACAAAAACAAGCAGCCGAACAAACTCATCTGGACAACCGCCAGGACTTGCGTTTCCTGCTAGCCGGTTACTATCTGGACTTGTTTCAGCTGAGAAACCAAGAATTGGTCTATCGCAAGAACATCGAACAGACACATCTGCTCGTCAAGGACATGCAGGCAGCCTACCAACAAGGGACTGCCCTAAAAAGCGACATCACCCGCTACGAGCTACAACTACAAAATCTGGAGCTTGGCTTAACCTCCACCATCAACAAGCTGAACGTATTGAACCACGAACTGGTAACAACCATCGGCCTAGATCCTAAAATAAAAATTGTACCCGATACGCTTTATCTGAAACAATTGACCATAGAAAGCCGACAAGAAAGCGAATGGAAAGCCAGAATGAACGATGCACCCAGCATGAAGCTGACCGACATTGACATTGCCTTAGGCAAAAACCAGAAACGACTGATACAAGCCGAACGCCTTCCTCATATCAGCATCTCAGCCACCAACGAGCTGAATGGCCCCATTCTTGTGGAAGTCCCTCCCCTGAACAACAACTTCACCTACTGGTTTGTCGGTGTCGGCGTGTCCTACAATCTGGACGCCCTCTTCAAAGGTAAACGCAAGCTGCGCAAAGCCGATATTGCTATCCAACGTCTGGAAGAAAAACGGCGCCTGGCTGAAGAAGAACTGGAGAACTCAATCCATAAGGCCTACATCAACCTGCAAGAAGCCTATACGAGGTTACGTACCCAGAAAAAGAGCGTGCAACTGGCTCATGAGAACTTCAATATCGTGCGCCAACGTTATATGAACGGCCTGGCTTTGATTACCGACATGCTTGACGCCAGCAATACCCAGCTTGACATGGAACTCCAGTTGGCCAATTACCAGGTAGGCATCCTCTATCAATACTTCCTGCTGAAAAGGCAGATCGGTACCCTGTGATGACACAGGAAGATTACAGTTAAAGATTAAATCAACTACGTACAAAAAAGAATAGAATAGATATGATTAAAAACAAAAAAAGAGCCATTCCGAATTTTTTCATTGCCCTTGTACTGGTAGCTGGCATCAGCTGGGTATGTGGACGTTTTGTCCATCTGAATGATGTCGAATTTACAGACAATGCACAGATACAACAACACCTGACTCCCGTCAGCACCCGCGTACAGGGTTTCATCAAAAAAATCTGTTTCGAAGAATACCAGAACGTCAAGAAAGGTGATACGCTAGTCATTATCGAAGATACCGAATACCGCTTGAAAGTAGCACAGGCCGAAGCCGACTATCACAATGCTCTAGCCGGAAAAACCGCTATGCTCACCAGTATCAACACGGCTCAGAACAATATCCTGGTGACCGATGCCGCCATCGAAGAACAACGCGTACGCTTGCAAAATGCAGAAACCGACTACAAGCGTTACCAAGAACTGTTGAAAGGCGAAGCCGTCACCCCACAACAATTTGACCGTGTAAAGACCGACTACGCTGCCACCCAAGCACGCTATGAGCAACTGCTGAGACAAAAGCAATCCACTTTGCTGGTGAAAGAAGAACAGACACAGCGATTGGAGCAAAATGAGTCAGACATCAAGCTGGCCGAAGCCGCCCTCAACCTGGCCAAGCTGAACCTTTCATATACCATCATTCTAGCCAATGCCGATGGTGTCACTGGTCGGAAAAACATACACGAAGGCGAACTGGTGCAGCAAGGACAGACTCTCGTCACGCTGGTGGACGGAACGGAAAAATGGGTTATCGCAAACTATAAGGAAACACAAACGACCTACATGAAACGTGGCCAGTTGGTAGAAGTACGCGTAGATGCCATCCCCGACGTCGTTTACGAAGGCCGTATCGCCTCCATTTCCGACGCCACGGGTTCCTTCTACTCCATCATTCCCCAAGACAACTCAGCTGGTAATTTTGTCAAAGTGGAACAGCGCATCCCCGTACGTATCGAATTCACAGACAACAATACTACTGAAAGCCTGCAACGGCTTCGTGCAGGCATGAATGCCGAATGTTACGTTGAACAATAATCAAAAAGAAAGAGAATAAAGCCATGCCAGAACAGCGTCCCCGGATACCCTATTTCAAAGAATTCCTGCCTACCCCTGTGTGCATTTTTCTCTCCATGTTTTTCGCCATGGTCTTTCAGTTCAACGGCGGGGTGTTCCTACCTACCGCCGTACAAATGTCCAGTGCGCTAGGCTGTATCCAAGAAGATGTCAATATGGCCGGTTACGCTTCGTTCATCGGCATGACTCTGATTTTCCCTATCCTTTTCCGGCTCAAGTTCCGCTTCACCACCCGCAGTATTTTTCTCACCGTCTGTCCGGTACTGATAGCCTGCAATCTTATCACCCTGCATGTCAACAGCCTGCCCATATTCATCATAGTTTGCCTTGTATCGGGATTCTTCCGCATGTGGGGCACGTTTGAATGTTTCTCCAACATGCGCCTCAGCGTCACCCCGTCAGGCAATTTTTCCGTATTTTACCCTGTCATCTACATTGTCGTACTCGAGAGTATCCAGCTCTCCGGTCTGGTAGCCACTCACATCAGCGATTGGGCCAACTGGCGCTATATGCATTGGTTCGTCATCGGGATGCTGCTCGTGGTGTGGATGTGTGTGCTACTGTTCACGCGGTCTTACCGTCCTATGAAAAAACTCCCACTTTACAATATCGACTGGCTGGGCGGATTCCTATGGGGAGTTATCCTGTTTGCCATCGTTTTCGTTTGTATTTACGGAGAATACTATGACTGGCTGGACAGCATCGAGATCCGCTCGTGCATCGTCATTGCCATCGTAGCGCTGATGATTAATATCAATCGCATGAGTGTCTTACGACGCCCTTATATTGAGCCACAGGTATTCCGCTATCGCAATTTCCCTGTCATCCTGTTTCTATTCCTGATGCTATGTCTGTTTCTTACCACCTCGTCCGTACTGCAAAATCAGTTCATGACCTCGATTCTGCATTACGACCCGCTGAACGCAGTTTCCCTGAACTGGTGGGTATTCACAGGCATCCTGGCCGGAGCAGGTATCGTATTCTACCGCCAGGCCGTACTCCACAAAGGTTACAAGCTGCTCATATCTATAGGTTTCTTGCTGATTGTGGTCTATCAATACTATATGTATTTCCTCATCCACCCAAACTTGAACATCGAGAGTCTATACCTCCCTAATTTTCTGAAAGGAATCGGCCACGGTATCCTCTACATCTCACTCACCATTTACATCGCCAAGAGTGTACCATTCAAGCATTTCTTCCAGGGACTATGTGTACTCAGCTTCATCCGAACCAGCATTGCCACCCCGCTGGGGACTGCTATCTTAAACCGTTGGATGCGGCATCTGCAACAAGACAATATCGGACTCCTCAGCCGCCGTATGGACGGAGTCAACAGCTGGATGCCCGACGTGTCCATCCGTAATCTCTATTCCATCGTCTCACAACAGACCACACTGACCAGTCTGAAAGAGCTATTCGGCATCGTCTGCATCTGTGGTACCATCTTCCTGGCAGGCATCTTCACCTACCGGCTGTGGAAAAGATATATTCCGCTCCGATATCGAGGATAAAAGTTCAGAAAAGCTACTCGGCAGTCAACAGCGATTCCGGCATGATTTCTTCCGACTCCACCTCGCAACTGCGGAAAAACATTTCCTTCTCCGCCTTTTCTTTCGGGAAAGTAAAGTAAGTGCACAAGGCTTCCGTACAAAGTTCCCCTTTATCGTTATAAAGTCTGGCTTCCACAAAAGCCAGATTTCTTTTCTGTTCCTTGAGTGAGGCCTTTAGAACCAAGTGCGAAGCGTCCGTTGATACCGCCTTGCGGAATCGTGTTTCCATTTTTGTCGTCATCCCCGCCGTCTGCAACTTGCGAAATACCACCCATCCACAGATTTCGTCCAATAAAACCGACTGTATCCCGCCATGCAGCGTATGCAGAAAGCCCTGATAATGACCATCAGGCTTCCAGATGCTCACTACCTCGTCGCCATCCTCGTAGAATTCCATCTTGACACCATATTCATTGTCGGGGGAACATCCGAAACAATTATATCCCTCCAGATTCTGCCAGGGATTGATTATTTTCTTCATCAGCTCTTCAATTTATTGTGCAGGCAACAAATGTAGCAAAAGATTTCAGAACTTGTACACACAATCCACACCAAAAATATTTTTCCGTCCGTCACTCTCCCACTGGCGGCAGTAGAACACATCTGCCTCCCAATTATCCACAAAAAGCGGTATGGAAAGTCCTGCCCGATAGCGCATACGGGCTACGTCAAATCTGTCTCCACGATTCAAGCTATTGTACATCTCGACCGACACATATGGCTCCACCTTACAGTCGCGTATGTCATAAGCCAATTTAAGGCGAGAACGTAACCTAAATTCGTTCTCCACGTCGTCCCAGGTATGCTGAAATCTTTCACGCAAAGCCAGCTTTATCCTACCCCACCGATCCGACAATGTGGCGTCGGCATGATAACGGTGACGAAACTTCCATCCATCCTCCCCACGATTGCGATAATGAATTTCATAACCTCCGCCCACTTTCAAGAAAGGAAGCAAGGCATATTTGACTCCGACATCCAATCCCCAACGATCTGTAACCTGCAGGTGATCTTTCGTGCGCCACTCCAATCCAGCAGACAGGTCCAGGCGGTCGTTCAATCCATACTCGGTTCCCATCTTCATCCATGTGGTATAATCTGCTTCCTGCGCATGCACAGGCCATGTAAATGCCACAAAAGACAAACATATTCCTATAAGCTTTCCTATTCGATGAAATTTGCCCATTATTCTGACTTAAATCGTTATGCAGGCAAATATATAGAAGAATTTTGGAACATTTCTGGAAAGACTTCTGTATTCTACGCCAGCCGTAACTTATCTACCATTTTTTTATAAATCATCATAACCTTCCACTCTATATACCAGCCGCCTTGAAAACAAATAAAAATTTACAAGCAGAACAAACATCACTAAAGTAATTTTCCAAACCTGAAAAAGAATGTTTCAACCCCAAGCCGCCTATGTTTCAAACATTCGGGCCTTATGTTTCAAACATAGACCCTTTAGGGTTGAAACATTCAAAAAAGGATGCTCTTGAGAATTTTCGGACACCAGCAAAACAAGAGACCAAAAACAGTCAGCATTCTTGACAAGCACATCCAAAGCAGACACGACTACAACCTATTAGAAGAATCGCCAACTGCCAACATTCCTCCCCAGCCTCGTAAAGTCCCTCTTTACGACGCTAAAGTGCCACTTTAGCACGCTAACTATGGACTTTAGAAAGCTCATGTAGGACTTGGCAAAAACGAGGTGGTCAGTCGGGATTTTGACGACGGTAGTCGCGGACGAGATCCAGAAGTTCTTCGCCGTACTTCTCCACACTCTTTTTTCCCAAATAGGGAATGGTAAGCAGGAAGTCGAGGGTGTCGGGCAGCAGGTTGGCGATGCCCAGCAGAGCTTTCTGCTGAAGGACGGTATAGGCAGGCAGTCCCAGCTCGACAGCCTTCGACGCACGCCAGGCACGCAGGGACTCGAAAAGCGCAGGATGGAGGACGTCCTGAGGAACCTCCGCTTTCTTCTCTTTCGAAGTCTTCTTTTTCGCCGTTTTAGGCGTTTCGGAAAGCTCGATAATCAAACGGTTCTTGCGTTTCAGGTAGTCGGCCACGACGAATTCGTGTTCCCCCGTCCAGGCCAAAAGCCCTTCCTTCAGACGAAGCTCCATGAACAGCTCGGCAGAAGCTTCGTCGAGACGCTTCTTCACGACTTTGTTGTCCGTAGTCACGGGATTTTCCTCGAGTAGGGATAGAAGGGCAGCTACAGGTTTGTACAGATAGGCCGAAGCGGCATGAAAACGTTGCTGCAGATAGCCATCGCGGGTATAGTCGGTACTGTCGGCAATGATACGACTGCATTGACTGACGAATTTATTCCCGACATCCACCAATTCTTTCACCGGTCCGTCGGCCTGGGCTTTTAGCGAACCGAGAAACTGAGGATAGAGACGGTAAAGGTATTCATCGACCAGACGAAGATAGACGTGGAAAAGGCGGGACAGACGGGCGAAGCTGTAGAGCCCTGCCACTTGGTCTTCGAAATAGGCCTGCTGAAGGGCAGTGATACGGGAAGCATCGGGTATCTGAGCCGGAATGTGGTTGACAAAGTCGGTGACGATGCGGTCGGAGATGACAGACGAGGCTTCGACAGGTGCACTCAGCACCAACCCTTCCAAACTGCGGCAGCGGCTGAGGGCCACATAAGCCTGACCGGGAGCAAAGGCCTGGCGGACGTCAATGATGGCCTTGTCGAACGTCAGGCCCTGGCTCTTGTGGATAGTGATGGCCCAAGCCAGCCGCAAGGGATATTGCTTGAAGGTACCCAAGATGGTTTCGGTGATTTCTTTGGTGTCAGGGTCGAGGGAGTATTTACAGTTTGCCCACTCCTCACGGTCGAGAACTATCCGTTGGCCGTCTTCGGTCTCCACTTCCACAGAACCGACAGCAGAAAGCGAAGTGATGCGCCCCAACATGCCGTTGTAGTAACGATGTTGCCCCGAGATGTCGTTCTTGACAAACATGACTTGAGCACCCTCCTTTAAAACCAACTCTTCTTCCGTGGGATACATATAAACAGGAAAATCTCCCTCCATCTCGGCACGGAAGACACGGGGCTCGCCTGCAAGCTGTTCCAAACGGGCGGTGTTCAAGTCATTGGCCTTCTGGTTATGGGTAGTGAGATAGATATAGCCGCGTGGCTGTTCGGCAGCAAAATCCGGCTGAAACCGACGGTTCAGGCGGCGGAGCACCGAGGCATCCACACGATTGTCACGGATACAGTTCAGCAGGTCGAGAAACTCGGCATTACTCTGGCGATAGACTTTGGTCAGCTCCACCGTCACGTAGCCAGCCTGCTCCAACGCATGGCTGCCGAAAAAATAGAAATGGTTGTAATAAGGCGAAAGCAGCTGCTGGTCCTGCTCCTTGACGACGGGCGAAAGCTGTTGCAGGTCGCCGATCATAAGCATCTGAACACCACCGAAAGGTTTGTGGCGATCGCGGTAACGGCGCAAGACATCGTCCACCGAGTCAAGCAGGTCGGCACGTACCATACTGATTTCGTCGATAACCAGCAGGTCGAGGCTGCGCAGGATGTTGACCTTCTCCTTGCCGAAACGATACTGATACTTGGCTTCTCCGCCAAAATGGGATTCGGGCACGAAAGGAGCAAAAGGCAACTGAAAGAAAGAATGGATGGTGACACCTCCCGCATTCATCGCCGCCACACCCGTAGGAGCCAGTACCACCATGCGTTTGGTAGATTGTTCACGGAGCTTACGCAGGAAAGTCGTTTTTCCACTGCCTGCCTTTCCGGTGAGGAAAACGTTCACACCAGTATATTCCACCAACTGCCATGCCAACTCCAGTTCGGGATTGGACTCCATAGTGGATTCCACCTTCTGTGAACTTCTTCCTGTATCCAGTTTGCTCGTCTCCATACATCCTTTTTATTTTAGTCGTCAGCAAAGATACGTAAAAATAATTCAGGCGCGGACTGTACGGATAAAAATCCGCGCCAGCCGCGCCTGAACAGTACACTATTCAACCGGAGTTATTTCTTCTTATTATAATTGTCCAATCCCGTCTGCAAGAAATCAACGTACTTATCGATGTCTTCATCGTAGGAATAGGACTTGTTGAGTGGCTTACCCTCGTTGTCAATCAGAACATAGAAAGGCTGGGCATTTGCGCCGAACTTGACGCGTTGCAAGTAGCTCCACTTGTCGCCCACGGTGCGGAGGGTACGTTCCGTGCCGTTCTCCATGACCTTGACAGGTTCGGGCAGGCGGGTCTTGTTGTCCACGTAGAGGGTGATGAGCACGTAGTCGTTGTTGATGAGGTCGGCCACCTTCATATCGGTCCAGACAGCAAGCTCCATCTTACGGCAATTGACACAGCCGTAGCCGGTAAAGTCGAGCATCACAGGCTTGCCGTGTTCACGAGCATACTTCATGCCGGCATCGTAGTCGTCGAACTTGGCATGAACCTCATTATTATAGAGATTGAAGTCCTGCGTCTGCATGGGCGGAGCGAAAGCACTGACAGCTTTCAGCGGAGCACCCCACAGGCCGGGAACCATATAGACAGCAAAAGCCAGGGAAGCCAGTGCCAGGAAGAAACGAGGCACGCTGACCTTGGTATCATCATCGTCATGAGGGAACTTAATTTTACCCAGAAGATAGAAGCCCAACAAAGCGAAGAGCACAATCCACAGGGCGAGGAAGGTCTCACGGTCAAGAATACGCCAACCGTAGGCCAGGTCGGCTACGGAGAGGAACTTCAGCGCAAAGGCCAATTCGAGGAAACCCAGCGTCACCTTGATGACATTCATCCAACCGCCTGACTTGGGCATGGATTTCAACCACGAAGGGAAGAGGGCAAAAAGCGTGAAGGGCAAAGCCAAGGCAACGGCAAAGCCCAGCATACCGATAGCCGGAGCAATCAGATTGCCCGTGGTGGACACCTGCACCAACAGGAAACCAATGATTGGGCCCGTACAAGAGAAAGACACCAGTGACAGCGTGAAAGCCATCAGGAAAATACTCAGCAAACCAGTAGTAGCCTCAGCCTTGCTGTCAACAGCATTGCTCCACTTGGAAGGCAACGTGATTTCGAACGCGCCGAAGAAGGAAGCGGCGAACACCACCAGCATCAGACAGAAGAAGATGTTGAAAATGGCGTTGGTGGAAAGGGCATTCAGCGCACTGGCACCAAAGATGGCGGTAATGGCCAAACCCAGTGTGACGTAGATAACCACGATAGAAGCGCCATAAGTCCAAGCATCACGGATACCTTTCTTTTTATCTTTGCTACGCTTCAGGAAGAAACTGACGGTCATCGGGATAATGGGCCATACACAAGGTGTGAACAGTGCCAGCAGTCCACCGACAAAACCGGTGACAAAAATATAAATCCAAGACAAATCTTCCTGCGAAGTAGTTTCACCCAAGGCATTCAACTCGTCGATGACGGGACTCCACAAGTCGTTATCGGCAACCGTCACAGCTGTAGGCGCATCACCGCCTCCAATGATAGCGGTAGCAGATGCCGTACCTGTTTGCTCATCAGACGGAATATCCGGCTGTGCCTTTTCCGGCAAAGTGGCAGGAACTCCCTCAGCCTTGCCGGAGAAACTGAACTCCACCTGTGTAGGAGGCAAGCAATTTTCATCATTGCAGGCACCATATTCCAGATAACCTGTTATCTGATAAGCACCACCGGTAAGCTTTAGTTTCTGCACAAATTGCGCCGTATGTTCGAAGTAGCGTACATTCATCTCAAACAATTTGTCGAACGAAGCGACTTCCTTTCCTACGGGACGAAGCTTTCCTGCCAATTCGGCACCGGTCAGTTTGTCAGTATTGAACGTAGCCGAGATAGGGCCTCCGTCGCCCAAGTCTGTCGAATAGACATGCCATCCCGGCTCGATGGAAGCGGTAAACACAATTTCCACTTCAGTAGCGGATATATTCTTCAACTCGGTCTTGAACTTCACCGGCTCCTGTATTTGGGCATACACCGTGAGGGCCAGAAAAGAGACTATCAGTGAAAACAATATTTTTTTCATCTATAAAACATTTTTCGGGTTAAAATCACAATTCATAGTCAACGCAGGCGCGGCTTTCCCTTACCTCGGCCAACAACTTTCCGGCAGCCACGTGGTCAGGATGTATGGCATACCGCTTCACGTCATCCAGCGTGTCAAACTCGCTGTAGAGAGCGATACTCCACATCTCAGCCGGATTAATGTTCAGCCCCACCTCAATTTTGCGAATAAAAGGAATTTTGGCGGGAAGAGCCTCAATAGCGTCCTTAAAAGCATGCATGGCAGCCAGTTTCGCATCGGCCGACGCGTCGTCTTTCAACTTGAACAAAACAATGTGTTTCACCATAACTTTGTTATTTTAATGATTTATATTATATTTGCTGACAAATGTGCAGTCCTTAAAGCGGATGCAAAAATACTTGTTTTGTTTCAGAAATACATTTAAACGGATGTTAATAATCGGAATAGCCGGCGGTACGGGCTCGGGAAAGACCACCGTCGTAAAGAAAATCATCGAAAGCCTGCCTGCAGGCGAGGTCGTATTGTTGCCTCAAGACTCCTATTACAAGGATAGTAGCCACGTGCCGGTGGAGGAAAGGCAGAATATCAACTTCGACCATCCGGATGCCTTCGAATGGAGCCTCCTGTCCAAACATGTGACCATGTTGCGCGAAGGCAAAAGTATCGAACAACCCACTTATTCGTACTTGACCTGCTCACGCCTGCCGGAGACCATCCACATCGAACCTCGCAACGTCATCATCATCGAAGGTATCCTGGCCCTTTGCGACAAGAAACTTCGCAACATGATGGACTTGAAAGTCTTTGTAGATGCTGACCCTGACGAACGACTCATACGTGTCATCCAGCGCGACGTAGTGGAACGTGGACGCACCGCCGAAGCCGTCATGGAACGCTATACCCGCGTGCTGAAGCCCATGCACCAGCAATTCATCGAACCCTGCAAACGCTATGCCGACCTTATCGTACCTGAAGGTGGAAACAACCAAGTGGCCATCGACATCCTGACCATGTACATCAAACGACACATTCATGACAATGAATAATAAACGATGAGGCATGGAAAAACGTAGGCAGATAAGTATTATCGGCATCGTTCTTCTGCTATTGCTGGCCGTTGCAGGCTGCCGGGGAAACCGCACGAGCAATCACGCGACGAGCGAAAAGCCTGTGCATGACCTGCAACAAATCAAGGATAGCGGTGAGCTGGTGGTACTCACCCTTTACAGTTCTGCCTCCTACTTCATCTATCGAGGACAAGACATGGGATTCCAGTACGAACTGAGCGAACAATTTGCCAAGAGCTTGGGCGTAAAACTAAAAGTGAAAGTAGCCCGTAATGTTCGTGACCTCATTCGAAAACTCCAAGCCGGTGAAGGAGATCTGATAGCCTATACCCTCCCTGTTACTAAGGAATGGAAGGACAGCCTGCTTTACTGCGGTGAGGATGTTATCACCCACCAAGTCATCGTACAACGTAACGGAAGACGGGAAAAACCATTGAAAGACGTCACCGAACTCATTGGAAAAGACGTATATGTAAAACCGGGTAAATACCACGAACGCCTAGTCAACTTGGACAAGGAACTGGGCGGAGGTATCCACATCCATGTGGTTAGAGGTGACAGCGTTAGCAATGAAGATCTCATTGCGCAAGTAGCCCAAGGGAAAATTCCCTATACGGTGACTGACAATGATATCGCCCGCCTGAACCGTACCTACTACCCGAACCTGAACATTAGCCTGGCTATCAGCTTCGACCAACGCTCATCGTGGGCCGTCCGTCAGGATTGTCCCCAACTGGCACGCGCCGCCAGTGAGTGGCACCGGGCTAATATGACTTCGCCCGACTATACGGCCAGTACAAAACGATATTTTGAAATAAGCAAGGCGACACCTCATACCCCTATTCTTTCTTTACGCGAAGGAAAAATCTCCCATTACGACAATCTTTTCAAAAAATATGCCAAAGAAATCGGATGGGACTGGCGTCTGCTGGCATCGCTGGCCTATACAGAGTCCAACTTCGACACCACCGCCGTGTCCTGGGCCGGTGCCCGTGGCCTGATGCAACTGATGCCGTCCACCGCCCGTGCCATGGGTGTACCTGCCGGCAAAGAACAGAACGCTGAAGAAAGCGTGAAAGCCGCCGTGAAGTACATCGGAATGACAGCTCAAAGCTTCAAACATCTGCCTGAAGAAGAACGGGTGAACTTCGTTCTGGCATCCTATAATTCAGGGATCGGCCACGTGTTGGATGCCATGGCGCTGGCCGAGAAATACGGAAAGGACAAGAACGTCTGGAGAGACAATGTTGAGAAATACATCCTGCTAAAGGCCAATGAAGAATACTTCACCGACCCCGTCTGCAAGTATGGCTACTTCCGCGGCACAGAGACTTACAACTTCGTACGGGAAATTACCGAACGATTTGAACTATATAAAAAGAAGATAAAAAAGTAAAGAACCGAACAAGCCTTTTTATCCCCCAAACAAATCAAGCCGGTTCTTGCGCGCCTCCTCCAAGGGGACGGTCTTCACCTGACGATCCTCATTACGGGCCAGCAAAGCCTTATACGATTCATCCAGTTCATGAACAAAAGCCTCCTTCTGACGAGGGTTCATCAGACGGGCAGCTACAGCAGCATTCTGCGAAGCATCTTTCAGATGAACTACCGGAGCGTGATAGACAGGAGCAATTTTCAAGGCCGTGTGCAGGGCCGAGGTCGTAGCACCACCAATCAACAGAGGAATATCCAATCCGGCCTTCTCCAATTCTGCCGCTACATGTACCATCTCATCGAGTGAAGGAGTAATCAAACCGCTCAAACCTATCATATCCACTTTTTCATCAATGGCGCGCTGAACAATAGTCTCAGCAGGTACCATCACACCCAAGTCAATGACTTCATAACCATTACAAGCCATCACTACAGATACAATATTCTTTCCGATATCGTGAACATCCCCCTTCACCGTGGCCAGCAACACGCGCCCGGCTGAAGCCATGCCTTCAGTTTTTTCAGCCTCAATGGCCGGCTGCAGAATGGCCACAGCTTTCTTCATGGTACGGGCAGTCTTTACTACCTGAGGAAGGAACATCTTGCCTGCCCCAAAGAGATCACCTACATGGTTCATACCAGCCATCAATGGACCTTCAATAATGTCCACAGCCTTGGGATATTGTTTCAAAGCCTCGGCCAAATCTTCTTCCAGGTAATCAGCAATACCTTTGGTCAGCGCATGAGTCAGTCGTTCCTCCAGCGTGCCAGTCCTCCATGCCAAATGGGCCGATGAAGAAAGAAAAGTACCGGCTGTTTTCTCCGCCTCCTTTTCTGCCTTCAAGCGTTCAGCAACCTCAATAAGACGCTCAGCAGCATCGGGACGACGGTTCAGCACTACGTCTTCAATACGTTCCAGCACGTCGGCAGGAATGTCGGTATAGAGTACGGAAGAAGCCGGATTGACAATCCCCATATCCATACCTTCACGAATGGCGTGGTAAAGAAAAACAGCGTGCATAGCCTCGCGAATGTAGTTATTGCCACGGAAAGAAAAAGACAGATTGCTCACTCCACCGCTGACATGAGCACCAGGCAAATTGCGTCGTATCCAACCAGTGGTACGGATAAAATCAACGGCATAATTGTTATGTTCTTCCATGCCGGTAGCCACAGCCAACACATTGGGGTCAAAGATGATATCCGACGGACGAAAACCCACTTCATTGACCAACAAGTGATAGGCACGCTGGCAAACAGCAATACGGCGCTCGTACGTATCGGCCTGTCCCTGTTCGTCGAAAGCCATCACCACCACGGCGGCACCCAAACGATGCACCAGACGGGCATGATCCAAGAACTTGGCCTCTCCCTCCTTGAGTGAAATGGAGTTAACAATGGCCTTGCCCTGCACACACTTCAGTCCGGCCACAATGACATTCCATTTTGAAGAGTCAATCATCACCGGCACTCGGGCAATCTCAGGTTCAGAAGCTATCAGGTTGAGAAAGGTCATCATCTCTTTTTGGGCGTCAAGCAGACCGTCGTCCATGTTGATATCAATGACCTGCGCGCCGTCTTCTACCTGTCGGCGAGCGATACTGAGGGCTTCCTCATAGTTCTTTTCATTGATCAGCCGCAGGAACTTACGCGAACCGGCAACGTTGCATCGCTCGCCCACATTGACAAAGTTGTTTTCAGGCTTCACCTCCAGTAGTTCAAGGCCAGAAAGCCAAAGTTTCTCCGGTACAGGAACCGGTATATGAGGAGTCGCACCTTCTACCAAAGCAGGGAAACGAGCGATGTATTCTTCAGTCGTACCGCAGCAACCGCCGATGATGTTGACCAGCCCCTCACGCACATATTCGCCCACCTCACGGGCCATGTCATCGGGCGTCTGATCGTACTGTCCCAAGCTGTTGGGCAGTCCGGCGTTGGGATAAGCACTAATATAATAGGGAGCGTGGGCAGCCAGCTGCTCCAGAAAAGGCTTCAGTTGGCGAGCACCGAACGAACAATTCAAACCCACAGAGAAAATGTCGGCATGTTGTACAGAGGCTAGAAAAGCATCCAATGTCTGCCCAGATAGGGTTCGTCCACCCGTATCAGACACTGTGACAGATAGCATCAGAGGCACACGACGACCTACATTCCCCATTGCTTGCTCTGCTGCATAAAGAGCTGCCTTGGCATTGAGAGTATCAAAAATAGTTTCTATCAACAATGCATCTACCCCACCTTCCAGAAGGGCTTTCATTTGCTCGCAATAAGCATCGGCCAAAACATCAAAAGTCAAAGCACGATAAGCAGGATTGCTTACGTCAGGACTCATGGAGCATGTTTTGTTGGTGGGTCCCACAGAACCGGCTACAAAACGAGGCTTTTCTGCCGTCGAGAAGGCATCGGCAGCCTGACGGGCCAAACGGGCGGCGGCCAGATTAATGTCGCGGACACAATGCTCCACATGATAATCCGCCTGGCTGATGCGTGTAGCATTGAAAGAATTGGTTTCGATGATATCAGCACCGGCAGCAAGATATTTGCGGTGGATGTCCGACACGACATCAGGACGAGCAAGGCACAACAAATCGTTGTTTCCTTTCATTTGCCCTGGGATATTTCTAAAACGTTCACCGCGGAAATCGGACTCTGTCAAGTTGTATTGTTGTATCATGGTGCCCATTGCACCATCCAAAATAAGAATGCGTCGGAGCACCTGCTCTTGCAAGGTCATAGTCTCTGTTTTTTTGAGTTGGTGAGTTTTTTAATTGAAGGAGACAAAGAAACAAACTGAAACGGATACGAGGCTTTGTGGATTGAGAGTTTTTATATTCGTCAACCCAAACTATCGTTTGAACATGCGGTCCATATCACGCTTATCAGCCTTCTCTTTCAGCGCTTCACGTTTATCGTATTGTTTTTTACCTTTGGCCAAAGCCACTACGAGCTTGGCCAGCCCTTTTTCGTTGATAAAAAGACGGACAGGCACAATAGTAAAGCCGGGATCCTTGGACGTACGCTCCAGTTTTTCCAGCTCCTTACGGGTCAGCAATAATTTACGCTCACGACGAGCGTTGTGATTATTGTACGAACCATAAAAATATTCAGCCACATGCATGTTCTTCACCCATAGTTCACCATTGGCAAAATAACAGAAAGTATCCACCAGACTGGCTTTTCCCTGACGGATGGATTTGATTTCCGTGCCTGTCAACACAATGCCAGCCGTGTAAGTGTCTATCAGCTCGTAATCGAATGTCGCACGTTTATTCTTTATATTTACAGGAGCCTGCTTCATTTCAACAATGGATAATATTTAGATAATGAAATTAGTTAAGTACGATTGTCAGTTTATTGAAAGCCCATTCTATCAGCATCGGACAGACAATCAGCAAGACGGATGCCAACAACGTGAAACGCAAACGATTAGCCTCCGTTACCTGAAGCAGCCTCACACAACCCTCCCAAATGACATAGACTGTATAGAACTGCAACAGCATGGCTATAATTTGAAAATCGGGCAATATACCCAGCACAATCCGGAGCAAGAAAATCACTACCATCGCATAGCCTGCAAACTGCTGAACCCGCGGCAAATTATCTGCCATACAAAAGAAACGGACAGCACCCAAGTTGATGAGATATGCCGCCAGAAAATACCCACCAAACAAAGCCACCGCCACAGCACAACATTTCGTCATGGCATATTGGAAACTTTGTGGTCCACTCCACCCCAATGCAAGCAATGAACCGATGAAGACAGACAACCCGCATAAACCAATCATAGGATAGACAAAAGCCGTGAAGACTTTACGCCTATCCTCTTCCAAACGAATTTCCTCCCAAGCTTGCGCCGGGGAGGAAATCAGTCTCAGGGTTATATTGAGAAGTTCTTTATAATTCAATGTCAGTCATTATTAATGGTATAATCCGTACGGTTGGAAGGCATTGCACCAGTAGAGCTGATATCCTCATACAAAGACAATTTTATCTTAGCAGGTTTGTTTCCTGTGATATACTCAAAATCAGCCAACGCATTTTCTACATGGAAGCAATACCAATTCGGATAAATGGCATTCTTTCCCTCATCATCACCTTTATCATGGCAGAGGTAAAATTTCAGTTCAGTAGAACTTTCTGTTATTTCATCGTATGCATAAACCAAACGGATCTTATGTTTCTTGAATTCGTCCTCTCCATTCGTCAAGAGCCACTGAAGATACATGTAGAGCATGGTATCGTTCCCATAAAAATCAAACTTTATCGAATTATCCGCATTGCCAGACAAGCTCGATATTGCAAGGGGAGCGGTCTCATATCCACTTTCTTCAAACTCAGCAACAGTTTCCAGTCTTTCAGCATATTCTGTAGGAGCGTCCTGAAAACCTACCAATTCTATTTCATAGGTTTGAGGGGTCGTTGCATTATAATCCGGAGGTGTTACTTGATTGCCATTCTCATCCACAGTCCATTTAAAGTAAATAAAGCACATCTCGATATCAGACAAACTGGCACCAGCACTCACGAGCTTAGAGACTGAAGATGCACTGGCTTTATACGTATTTCCCCCTGCATCCTGAAAAATTGCTCCTCCATATAAGCTACTGGAAGAAACCACTTTAGCCAGGAAATATCCATCATACAAGGATTCTCCGCCTTCCGAGTTCAAACAAGAAGTCATCATTACGCCCATCATCAGCGTCAGGGCGGCCACCATCAAAGTTTTAATCTGTTTCATTTTTTAATTGTTGATATTAAGTTTTGCAAAATTAGACATAATGGGGCGAGTAGCCTACTACCCACCGTGTTTTTTCATTGTTTTTAAGACAAAAATGCGAAGTAAGCTCATATACTGCACCAGTCATTCCTTTTTAACATTTATTATTTCAAGAAACAATCCGTGCAAATAAATCAAGATGCTCGTCCACATATTCGGCCACTTGGGCCGTAAACATTTCCTCTTTTTCCAGAAACTCATCCTCCAAGTCATCGAAAGCCTCGTATTGCTCGTACATGGCCATAAATTCCTCATCGGTACGTTCCCGCTCCAAATCAGCACGGTGCGCATCATAAATCTTCTTAGCTGCATAGATCAACTTGCTCAGTTCGCCTATTCCCCAAAGACGCATGGACTTGGCAAAAGGATTATCGAAGATATACCCTCCGTAACCATTCTGAACAAGCTGACAGAAACCACCCTCCATCACTTCGTTACGAAAGTACACATAAGCCAGCAGGCTATGCTGTTCGCCTGTCAACAACGCCATGTTTTCCGCCGTGAGCCCTCCTCCCAAGGCATTCAAATAAGCATCGGTAAACACTTTGATGAAAGCATCCATACCTTCGCCTGCCGCCTGCTGCAACATTTCGTCCTTTACTTCTATCATAACTTCTATCGTGTATCTAAATCGGGTACAAAGCTATAAAATAAAAGAAAAAGAACGAAACTTCCACATAGAAAAAGAAAATCTACACCTCCCCCAGCCGACAATTCCCTATTTTTGCCAACAATTAATCAACTAAAAAAACATCCATCTGAAATCATGAAAAATCTGTTTTTCCAAGCAGGGTTGTTCCTGCTATTTCTGACAAGTGCCTGTCAGGCACCGGCAAGCACGACCGAAGAACCTGTACCTCCCGTCACTGCCCCCGACGATACTCCTACAGATACTCCAGACGAACCTGCCCCCTCTGCCCCCGCCTTCCCTGGTGCCGAAGGTTTCGCACGCAATACTACGACAGGTGGACGTGGTGGTACCGTTTACCACGTCACCAATCTAAACGACAGCGGTACTGGGTCGCTCAGAAACGGCCTGGCCATGTCAGGACCACGTATCATCGTCTTTGACGTATCAGGTATCATTGAGCTGCAGAAGACACTCGAAATAAAGAACGGAGACGTCACTGTAGCCGGCCAAACCGCTCCTGGCGACGGTATCTGCCTAAAAAACTACTCATTTGTCGTGAAAGCCGACAACGTCATCATCCGTTTCATCCGAAGCCGCATGGGCGACGAATTGAAAACAGAAGACGATGCCATGTGGGGACGCAACCAGCAGAACGTCATCATCGACCACTGCAGCATGAGCTGGAGTACGGACGAATGTTCTTCTTTCTATGGCAATAAAAACTTCACCATGCAATGGTGTATCCTGAGTGAGAGCCTCACCAACTCCGTCCACGGTAAGGGAAGCCACGGCTATGGAGGTATTTGGGGAGGCGAAGGTGCCAGTTTCCACCACAACCTCATGGCCCATCACAAAAGCCGTACACCACGCCTCTGCGGAAGCCGCTTCTCAGGACGCCCCGACGACGAACTGGTGGATCTGCGCAACAACGTGTTCTATAACTGGGGACCCACCAACGGTGGCTATGCCGGCGAGGGAGGACGCTACAACTTCATCAACAACTACTATAAACCAGGTCCATCGACCATCACGAAAAAAGGGCTGGTCAACCGCATCTTCGCACCCAACGCCGACGATGGCACACAGAAAAATCAGGCTGGTATTTGGGGAACATTTTATCTGAGCGGAAATCTGTTCGACAACCAACTGGTACCCTCCAACTATCAAACACTGATTGATGCCGTCAATCGTGACAATGCCGAGGGACTTCATCCCGACACCAAGAACGGATACCCCTTGCCCGATGGGGGGAAAAGCGATATCATCAGCCAGACAGCCTATGAAGTAGAGCCGACAGGTACTCACACTGCTTCTGACGCCTACGACAAAGTGCTGGCCTATGCCGGTGCCAGCCTGAAGCGCGATGCCGTGGACAAACGCATCATTGACGATGTAAAAAACGGCACTTATGAATACGAAGGCAGCAACGGAAGTACAAACGGCCTGATAGATTCACAAACCGATGCCGGTGGATGGCCCGCCTACAACAGTATAGAAAAGCCTCAGGATACCGACAACGATGGAATACCCGACGCATGGGCCTCCCAAAACCTGCCAACGGGGAAAACCTATAAGGACATCGACCCGACCAGCGGTTACTGCTATCTGGAACTTTACATCAACAGCTTGGTTGAAGACATCATGAAAGCCGGTGCGTCAAACGGAGCAGATTCCCCCTGCATATCCGATTTCCAATAAATATAAGTCGAAGAAGAAACTTCTGGTAAAACGCAGACAGATTGCAAAGTCCACTTTGCAATACGTAAACACAGATTCTTCCATTACTTATTTTTAATAAAAAAGTCAAATTGAACGGTTGGCAGGATAAAAGAAAACGGTTAACTTTGCCTCAGTTTTACGAAGTGGAACTACGTTTTTTTAATTATAACTAACTAAAAAGAGCTAATTATGACTTATTCACACGAAGTGGAACACATGTGTGTTGTAAAGAAAGGTCCTAACCACGGACCGGCTCCTATTCCCGAAGAAGGTAAATGGGTAAAAGCTAAAGAAATCGTTGACATCTCTGGTCTGACGCACGGTATTGGTTGGTGTGCTCCCCAGCAAGGTGCTTGTAAATTAACCCTCAACGTAAAGGAAGGCGTTATCCAGGAAGCTCTGGTAGAAACCATCGGTTGCTCCGGTATGACTCACTCTGCTGCTATGGCTTCTGAAATCCTCCCGGGCAAGACAATCCTCGAAGCCCTGAACACCGACCTTGTTTGCGACGCCATCAACACGGCCATGCGTGAACTCTTCCTGCAAATTGTTTACGGACGTACTCAGTCTGCTTTCTCAGAAGGCGGTCTGATGATCGGTGCCGGTCTGGAAGACTTGGGTAAAGGTCTGCGTAGCCAGGTAGGTACGCTGTACGGAACTTTGGCTAAGGGTACTCGTTACCTGGAAATGGCTGAAGGCTATATCAAGACTATCGCCCTGGACAAGGACGATCAGGTTTGCGGCTATGAATTCGTTCACCTGGGCAAGTTCATGGACGAAATCAAGAAGGGCACAGATGCCAACGAAGCTCTGAAGAAGGTAACCGGTACTTACGGACGCTTCAGCAAAGAGGCCGGTGCAGTTAAATACACTGACCCACGTAAAGAATAAGGAGGAAGGAATATGATTAGAGAAGTGAAATTTGAAAGCCAAGACCGTCGTATCAAGCAAATTCTTGCTGCTTTGAACGAAAACGGTATCAAGGATATCGAAGAAGCTAACCAAATCTGCGAATCTTACGGCCTCGATCCTTATAAGACTTGTGAGGAAACTCAGCCCATCTGCTTCGAGAACGCAAAATGGGCTTACGTAGTAGGTTGCGCTATCGCCATCAAGAAGGGTGTAAAGACAGCTGCCGAAGCCGCTGAAGCTATCGGTATCGGTCTGCAGTCTTTCTGTATTCCCGGTTCTGTAGCTGATGACCGTAAGGTAGGTTTGGGCCACGGTAACCTGGCAGCCATGCTGCTCCGTGAAGAGACCAAGTGCTTCGCCTTCCTGGCCGGTCACGAATCATTCGCCGCTGCCGAAGGTGCCATCAAGATTGCCGCCAAGGCCGACAAGGTTCGTAAAGAGCCTCTGCGCTGCATCCTGAACGGTCTGGGTAAGGACGCTGCCATGATCATCTCTCGTATCAATGGCTTTACTTACGTTCAGACTCAGTTCGACTACTACACTGGCGAGCTGAAAGTTGTGAAGGAAATCGCTTATAGCGACGGTCCTCGTGCCAAAGTGAAATGCTACGGTGCCGACGACGTTCGTGAAGGTGTAGCCATCATGTGGAAGGAAGGTGTGGACGTATCCATCACGGGTAACTCTACTAACCCGACCCGCTTCCAGCACCCCGTTGCAGGTACGTACAAGAAAGAACGCGTACTGGCAGGCAAGCCTTACTTCTCAGTAGCTTCGGGTGGTGGTACAGGCCGTACACTGCATCCGGACAACATGGCTGCCGGTCCTGCTTCTTACGGTATGACCGATACAATGGGCCGTATGCATTCAGACGCTCAGTTCGCCGGTTCTTCATCAGTTCCTGCTCACGTAGAAATGATGGGCTTCCTGGGTATCGGTAACAACCCGATGGTAGGATGTACGGTAGCTTGCGCCGTTGACGTAGCTCAGGCTTTGAACAAGTAAATCAGCTTACTTTTATATAAGGAGAATACTCTTTTAAAGAGTATTCTCCTATTTTAGTTTACAATATAGATATTTGGAAAAGCGTTTCCATTCTTTTATTAAAGATATTTGAGCTTTTGCTCTTATTCTCTCAATCTGAAAACCGCCAATTTGAAGTACACGAGAATAAGTTGATGAAAGTTCATGCTCTATAGGGCGTGAACTATCCATGCTTATTCGTGTACAAGGTGCTTGGCGGTACCCCAGATTGAAAATAAGCTATGAATGGTTCCGCCTTTTTTATTATTCACAATGATACACATTGGAAAACTAATAGAACAAGAACTTCGCAAGCAAGAACGTTCTGTCACATGGTTCGCAAACAAATTATATTGCGAACGCACCAATGTGTATAGCATCTTCAAACGTGAAAGTATTGATACCGCTCTACTCTTACGAATCTCAAACATACTTCGCCATAATTTTTTCAGTTACTATATGCACGAACTCGAAGGATGTGATTTTCATTCAACACAATCGTGAAATTTAACTACGCAAGAACTGTAAAAAAATATACATTTCGGGAGTATTTTTGCGTAAGGATAATCCGAAAACCTTAAAAAGAGTAGGAAAATATTCACTTAAATGTAAACATTATGGCAAATACAAACGAAAATGTAAATGTTGTAGTTACAAAATCACCTAAAAGCATAGGCATCAGCATTGCTTTAACCTTATTCTTCGGTCCACTAGGCATGTTCTACTCAACTATACTGGGTGCAATCATTATGGGAATTATCGACATTATTGTAGGAATTTTCACTCTAGGACTTGGACTTTTATTTACCTGGCCCATACAAATCGTTTGGGCAGCTATCGCTACTAATATGTATAATAAGAAATTGATGAAAGGAAAACTTTAACTCACAGGGATGTATCAGAAAAGTATCCATGCACATACTGATACATCCCTTTTTTATTACTTTAAATTCATTAAAATGGCCAACACATCCAAACACGCCACTCCAGTACAAGTAAGTCAGGATTTCATTTTACTCAACAATCATTGGCGAATCGAAAAAAGAAAGATCAGTGCTGTTTTTGTTACAAGATTGGCGACCTATAGACGTTATCCCATCACAACAGGAATTATTCTCCTATTTATTGCCGCAGTAAGCGAGTCTTACATTTGCGTCCTAATGGGTATCGCTTTCATTCTTTCATCATTTTTAATGAAGACCAAATATATATTGAGAATAAAAATGGAAACAGGAGAAATACGGCCACTCATGTCCACAAACAAAAAGGAATTGGAAATAATTCAGCAAGAAATAGAAAAAGCTGTTATGGATAATAATATGAGTGAAAATAAAACCGTTTATAATAAAGAAGAATAATCATGCCTAAAGTTAGTATTGTCGTATCTGGTGGTAGTTCCAAAGGTGCCTATCAAATAGGTTTTTTCAATGCACTTAAAAAAAGCGGATTAGCCTCATCTATCGAAGCTATTTCCGCAACGTCCATTGGGACAATCAACGCATACGCATTTCTGACAAATAAGATTGATTTAGCAGAACAATTATGGTTAAACTTGAACGTAAACGGCATCTGGAATTTCAAAAGTAAAATTAAGAATGAAAAATTCCTAACGAACAGCCTTTCAAAGTTAATTAGCGAGAACGACTACATTTATTGCGATTTTTATGTGACACTAAGTGAAATGTCAACTATGTCCGCGCAGTATTTCAACCTGAAAGGGAAAATAAATCCACTCAAAGAAAAAATTTTAGAGACATCAATATCCATCCCATTATTAACCTTCCCACCATTCCAACAAAAGGACAAGATTTACTTTGACGGAGGTGTAACAGACAATATCCCAACAACCCCTATTATAAACAAAAAACACGATATTTTATTTATTGTACATTTCACCCCAGAATGTACAATAATCCCCATTCCTACAATCTTACAGGCTGATGTGATCTATATTAACATGAGTCAAAGTGACAAATTCAAGAAAGGAAACTTCAACTTTAAACGCGAGCAAGTACAAGAAATGATTGAAGAAGGAGAAAGATATACCCTACTAAAAATTAACGAATATCTTCTACACCAGCAACAGAAAACAATATATAAACGAGATATTAATTATTACTACTTCTCTGGTGCAAACCTTTTAGCATTACTAAATCGTCTCTTGCGGATTGACAAGGTTAAAAGGATCTTATATATACGTAACATCAAACGGAAATATAAAAATCTAAAGAAATGGTGTCGAAAATAGTAACAGGATTATCCCTGGAGTTGTTATTTTCGTCTCTATAGTCCATAGTTACGTCACTAAAGCAAAGTTTACAGAACTAAAGTGAAATATTCATCAACCGCTTTCCACACTTGACAATGTTAATATATCTGAATTATATTACATATGACTCGTAAATACATAAAATGTTAATATATTAGCTAATGGCATTTAGATGTAATATGCATGAAACGTATTATCCTTCCTATTAATACTAAAATACAAGGAAGTTCTTACGTAAAAATATCACCTCGGCTAAATGCGCTCCCTATAAGTGGAAACGTTCGTTCCCTATATAAGGTTACGCTTGTTCCCTGTGGGAAGAAACTGTCGTTTCCTACGGTGGAAACGCGCGTATCCTACTATAGGAAACTATTGTTTCCTACAAGGGGAACAACCGTCCAAACAAATTAAACTGGAAAGAAATGAAACTTCTCTGGATAGACCTCAACAGCTCTTATGCACATTCTTCACTGGCCTTGCCCGCCCTGCATGCACAAATAAAGGACGAAAGTACGATACAATGGGAAGTGGTGTCGGCCACCATCAACGAAAACATCGGCATGATAGTGGAAGAAATCTGCCGCCACACGCCTGATATCCTGGCCGGAACAGCCTGGCTCTTCAACCACGAAGCATTGATGCACATCGCCGCACGCGTGAAGGCCCTGCTCCCCCAATGCTGTATCGCACTGGGAGGCCCTGAGTTCTTGGGCGACAACGAGACCTACCTGCGAAAACATCCGTTCGTGAGTTCTGTGTTCCGAGGCGAAGGTGAGGAAGTAGTACCCCAATGGCTGGCCTGCTGGAACAATCCCGAAGCTTGGAATGACATTGACGGCCTGTGTTACCTCGATGCGGAAGGGCGTTACCACGACCACGGAACGGCCCGCGTACTCCACTTTGCCGAGCTGGTACCGCCCGAAGAGAGCCGTTTCTTCAACTGGAGCAAGCCCTTCGTGCAACTGGAGACTACGCGCGGATGCTTCAACACATGTGCCTTCTGCGTGAGTGGAGGTGAGAAACCGGTACGCACGCTTGGACTCGACGCCATCCGCCGAAGGCTGGACATCATCCGCCAACACGGCATCCGCAACGTACGAGTACTGGATCGTACATTCAACTACAATAACCATCGGGCCCAAGAACTGCTCGAACTGTTCAGCGAATACCATCCGCACATTCGCTTCCATCTGGAAATCCATCCGGCACTACTCACCGAGGAATTGCGCCATAAGCTGGCATACCTACCCCAAGGACTCCTGCATTTGGAAGCAGGTATCCAAAGCCTGCACGAAAAAGTTCTGGAAACAAGCATGCGCAAAGGAAAACTGAGCGACGCGCTGGACGGGCTGAAATATCTCTGTGCCCTGCCCAACATGGAAACACATGCCGACCTGATAGCGGGACTTCCACTCTACCACTTGGAACAGATTTTCGAAGACATACGTACGCTGGCAGGTTATCGGGCGGGCGAAATCCAGCTGGAGTCGCTCAAGCTCCTACCAGGCACTTACATGCGACACCATGCGGCCGAACTGGGCATCTGCTACTCCACCTATCCGCCCTACGAGGTGCTTCGAACCAACGAAATATCGACCGCCGAACTACAAACGGCCCGATGCCTGTCTCGCCTGCTTGATGCCTTTTACAACACGCCGGCCTGGCAGGAGATAACCCGCCGCCTGATACTGGAGCAGGAAGGTTTCCTGCATCATTTCTTGAGTTATCTGACCAAGGCCAACCTGATAGACCAACCGATGAGCCTGGAGAAACGAGGCTTGGTACTATACGAATATATCTGCCGACAAGCCCCCCAATACGCCACCGACATGAGCATCGCCTGGATAGAAGCTGGCATGTCGCTGAAGAAACAACCAGCAGAAAAGGTTCGCACCAAGCGGCAGACACCGCCCGAGGCCTGGCAGGTGGTACACGGCACCTATCACGAGAAGCTCCGCCTGTGTTTCCTCCCAACGGAGGAAGACGAAAAGCATGGTTATTGGTTCGGATTTGAATCGGAAATACAGAAAGCATCACCCGTATTCAAGGCGATAAGTTAGCGAGAAAAGGCCGCCTCCCAATCCAGCAGAAAGCGTTTGGCTTCAAGCCCGCCAGCATAACCAGTGAGACGCCCATCATGCCCCACAACCCGATGGCAGGGGATGAAAAGGGAAAGAGCGTTCAGGCCGTTGGCCGCCGCTACGGCACGCACAGCACGAGGCATGCCCATTCGTCGGGCCTGCTCGGAATAAGTACAAGTCCCGCCGTATGGGATGTTCAGCAATTCCTGCCACACTGACAACTGAAACTCCGTGCCTACGGGCAGAAGAGGGACGTCGAACATCCGTCTGGTTCCGGCAAAATATTCATCAAGCTGGCGGGAAGCTTCCGAGAGGACATCGTGAGCCCCTGGCATATACTCTGCCCTGAGCAGACGAGCCACGCGTTCCTCCACCCTTGCCCGACAACGGCTCTCCGTCCAGTTGCACAAGCAAAGCCGCCCCCCGCAGACGCCCAGCAACAGGGTGCCGCATGGAGAAACGTATTCTTGAACAAAGATAGTTCTTTTCATGTCTGCCATTTCTTACCTGTGAGAAAACAAAAAAGGATGTATCCTCGTTATGATACATCCTTTTCTTTTGAGCCTCTTGTCGGATTCGAACCAACGACCCCGAGATTACAAATCACGTGCTCTGGCCAACTGAGCTAAAGAGGCGGGTGGGCAAGCTACTTATATCGCGCCGCTACAACC
>DXAV01000022.1 GCA_019116805.1 Candidatus Bacteroides merdavium
AGCATAGCAACCACCTCCGTAGTTGAATACACCTTCGTTATCCCATCCGTGTTCGTCATCACCGATCAACAGACGTTTCGGGTCAGTAGACAAAGTTGTCTTACCTGTACCAGACAGACCGAAGAAGATAGCTGAGCTCTTGCCTTCTTTGTCTGTGTTAGCAGAACAGTGCATAGAAGCGATACCACGCAACGGGTTGAAGTAGTTCATCATAGAGAACATACCTTTCTTCATTTCACCACCGTACCAAGTGTTCAGGATAACCTGTTCGTTGGTCTTCAGGTTGAATACAGTAGCTGTTTCAGAGTTCAGACCCAGTTCCTTGTAGTTGTCAACCTTAGCCTTGGCTGCGTTGAACGATACGAAATCGGGTTCGCCGTAGTTGGCCAGTTCTTCTTCTGTCGGACGGATGAACATGTTCTTTACGAAGTGAGCCTGCCAAGCAACTTCCATGATGAAACGTACTTTCAAACGAGTTGCAGGGTTGGCACCGCAGAATGTATCCATAACAAACAGACGCTTGCCGCTCAATTCCTTAACGGCTTTAGCTTTCAGGTCGGCCCATGCTTCTTCTGAGCAAGGCTTGTTGTCGTTCTTGTAAGCGTCAGAAGTCCACCATACAGTGTCCTTGCTGGCTTCGTTCATTACAAAGAATTTATCTTTAGGAGAACGTCCGGTATAGATACCGGTCATCACGTTCACAGCACCCAGTTCTGTTACCTGACCCTTCTCGTAGCCTTCGAGGCTTGACTTGGTCTCTTCTTCAAACAATACTTCGTAAGACGGGTTGTGGAGAATCTCCTTTACGTCTTGAATACCGTACTTGCTTAAATCTAAATTTGCCATTTCTTTTTAAGATTTTAATAAATTGGTATTTGGTTTATAATCTCTTTACCTTAGAAAAGTAGGAGGGAGAAATGTCGGACTTTCCGGCCATTTTTGTAAGCCTCGGGGACACTCCCTTGTTTTCCGCGTACAAAAGTACAATTTTCTTCTGAAAGAACTTCTTAATTGGAGAAATTTTTCTTTAATTGTGCGTCTTTTATAAATCCGTAACAATATCTGCAAACTGAATGTTGCAAAACTTATCTTTTTAAGGAAGATATTCTTTATAAAGTCAATTGATCTTCTTTTCCAATTCCTTGGTTACCCATCGTGTCCATTCGTCCACATTGTCAGTTAAAGTTTCGGGTAAAGGTAAGGGAATACGCACATCGGGGGCAATGCCTGTCTGGTCGATACCTCTATCGGGCAGGCGGCAGGAACGTGTCATGGGAATATAGAGGGTAATGCCGGATTGGGGCAGATTGACACCGCGACAATTTGAATAATCCAGGCATCCTTTCGTGTTGTCCCGTCCGTAGATGGTGGTACGTTGGCTGCATGACCGCAGATTCAGAACCATCTGTTCGCCGGCACTGGCTACTTGGCCGTCTATAATAAGTGCTGCCTGGTGGGGACGTGGGAAAATCGTATCATAAGCGATGGCTACTTGTCTGGGCGTCATGGCCACAAACTCGTCTTGCGATTTTTTCATGGTTTCCACCACTTGCTGAAGCCAATCCAATTCAATCTCTGCCATCTCGGCGATGTGTGCGGGTGTGTTACGTATTTCAACTCCGTCCACGTACCCCTTCCGGTCGTACAGCAGTTTCTCGTATGGGTTGAATATATCATCGGTTCCTCCCCCGTTGCCTCGGATATCAATAATCAGATTTTCGCACCCCGAGGCCAGGTAGGCGTCAATGGACTGCTGTACCCATTCCTGTGTCGGGTCATCTCCCATGCACGATGGGAAACGGATGAGGAAGGTATGGTCAGTCACTTTCCGGAAGGTTTTGGTGGGGTTGTATTCTTTCATCTCTTCATACGTGGGTACTTTCCGCATGTAGGGCTGGGAATAGCCGCCTGCCCGTAAGTGAAAATCGCCAAACCAGGCATAAAGTTCGCCCAAGGCTTCCCAAGGCTTTCGTCCTTGTTTGTCCACTTGCTGGCGGCAACGCGCTTTTAGTGCCTCATATTGATCTCGGGTTTGCTCTGTCACCGAGGTGGGGAATCCTACATAATTGGTTTCCAGCTCCCGGACGCCCAAATCAAATTCAGCCAAATCGGCGTTTGAAGAAATCGTTTCCTGGCCGGCTAATGGGGTATAGGCAAAGAACAACAGTACATAGAAGAATAGTAATTTGATTTTCTCGTTTCGCATGAATGTCTTTTTCATATTTCCATATGTTTATATGTTCTGTAGCAAAGATAACGTTTTCCCTTGAGCAAGTGGTCCTAATGTAGTGGGAAAATCGTATTTTTGCATTCGGAATAAACAAAATACATGCTATGAAAGTAATCAATTTTGCAGAGACGAATTCTGTAATCAATCAATACGTGGCGGAAATACGCGACGTGAACATTCAGGGCGACCGCATGCGTTTTCGCCGCAACATCGAGCGAATCGGAGAGCTGATGGCTTACGAGATGAGTAAGGAACTGACGTATTCGGTGAAGCAGGTGCAGACGCCTTTGGGCGTGGCGCCGGTCAGCACGCCCGACGACGATGTGGTCATTGCCACCGTTTTCCGTGCCGGCCTGCCGCTCCATCAGGGATTCTTGAATGTCTTCGACCGTGCCGGCAATGCCTTCGTGTCGGCCTACCGCTATTATAAGGATAAGGAGTGCCGCGAGCTGGATGTGCACATCGAATACATTGCTACGCCCGACCTGACGCAGAAGACGCTGATGCTCGTCGACCCCATGCTGGCTACGGGCGAGAGCATGGAGCTGGCCTATCGTGCCTTCCTGAGCAAGGGACGTCCGGCCCGTCTGCTGATAGCCTGCGTCATCGCCAGCCGTCAGGGTGTGGAGCATCTGCAACGGATTTTCCCCGGCGATGACGTTACGCTTTGGTGTGCCGCCATCGACCCCGAACTGAACGAGCGCTCGTACATCGTGCCCGGCTTGGGCGATGCGGGCGACTTGGCCTACGGAGACAAACTTTGACATTCTGTTGCCTTTCCCTCTTGAATGTCTGACAGAATGAGCGGAATGCCTTCGTTTGGCTGACTCCTCCCTTCTTCGGACGGGACGAAATAGAGGCGGAGAGCGGGGTGAAACTCCCTTTTTGAGCCTCCCGAAGTAGGTTTTGCGGCATCAGATTGTATGTTTTCAGTCGGCAGATTGTATGTTTGGTGCCATCAGGTCGTATGTTTCGTATCAGAAAAAGGCTGCTTTTCTGTGGAAAAGCGGCTTTTTTTTGTCTGTTTTCTCCCGTCTTTTTCGTTGTAAGAGCGTTTGATGAGGCCTCTTTCCGCCCTTTTTTCGTTTTTTAACTTCTCTTTCAAATGTAAGGATTTCGCTATTCGGCTGTCGGTCAGCGGGAAAGGTGCTTCCCGCTTCGTCGTTTGCCGCACGGTCTTCCTGCGGGCCGAAACAGGCGATTCTCGGGCGCTTGCGGATACAAAGTGTCAGATTGTCAATAATGATATCAGTCTGTATATAGTTACTTGACTGATGTACAGTTCTCGTTTTATAATATAATATGGTGTGGCTTGTTCTCTTTTGTTTTCATGGTGTACTTTGAGGAGGCGTATTTCGTCTAATTATTAAAAAATAAGTTCTATTGTTTTGTTATGTTAACGAGATTTATTATTTTTGCACATAGTTGAATGCTGATGTTGACCTTGGATATTGTATAGCCTTAAATTATAGCAATATATACAAGTTGTATTTTTAGAGTAGATTAGTTAATCTTTCAATTGAAATGTTATGAATGAAATCCTGAAAAAGTTGAAGCCGATAGGACTGTCTCTTTTGCTATCGGCTGTTCCTTTCGGAACGATTCTTGCGGACGTATCTATGGCAGACAATGCAATCGTCCAGCAGAATGGTGAATGTAAAGGCGTTGTTAAAGATGCCAATGGTGAAACTGTAATTGGTGCCTCGGTGAAAGTTCAGGGAGCCGGTACAGGAAGTATTACCGATATCGACGGTAATTTCGTGATACCTAACGTAGCTCGTGGCGCTACTTTGGAAATCAGCTTTGTGGGTTATCAGACGGTGACCGTTACATGGGACGGAAAGCCATTGAGCATTGTTCTGAAAGAAGACGCACAGGCTTTGGATGAAGTGGTGGTTGTAGGTTTCGGTTCTCAGAAGAAGGCCAACCTGACGGGTGCCGTTACGACCGTCAAGATGGACGACGTGCTGGGTGAACGTCCACTGACAAAAGCTGCCGATGCCTTGCAGGGTGCGGTTCCCGGTCTGTTTGTAGGTAGCAACGGTAACTCTCCGGGCGAAAGCCGTTCGTTCCAGATTCGTGGAGCCTATTCGATTGGTTCGGGTTCGTCTATCGCTCCATTGGTCTTGATAGACAACGTGGAAGGCGACATCGATATGCTGAACCCCGACGACATTGAATCCATTACGGTGATGAAGGATGCCGCTTCGTCGGCCATCTACGGTGCCCGTGCTGCCGGCGGTGTTATTCTGGTGACAACCAAACGGCCCAAGAGCGGTGAGCGTTTCCAGCTGAACTACAACAACAACTTTGCTTTTGCCAATGCCGTCAATCTGCCCAAGCAGACTTCGTTGGAAACCTATCTGCATGCTTACCAGGAGGCTTCTGGTAATGACTATTGGTCGTTGGGAGCTCCCAAGGTAGACCGTTGGTTGGATTTGTTGGCCCAGTATAAAGCCAATCCTTCTTCTATCGAAACCAAAGGTGACGGTATTTACAAGGATACCGACGGAGCTTTGTATTTCCTCAATGAAAAGGACTTGATGAAGAATATGATGGAAACCAGTTTCCAGCAGACTCATAACCTTTCGGTAAGTGGGGGTACAGAGCGCTTGCGCTATCGTCTTTCAGCCGGATTGGTAGATACGGATGGTGTGCTTTATTCTGACAAGGATAAGTATACCCGTATGAATGTCAGCAGCTTCATTTCGGCGGACATTACCAAGTGGTTTACTCAGGAAGCTACATTAAGTTATGCTCATAGCAAGCGTAATATGGTTGTCTCCCAAGGTGGAGGCTTGTGGAGTGTCCGTCTGCCGTCTTTTTATCCGGAAGGTGCGATGCCCGAAGGATACGGATTGGGTAATGATGATAATCTGCTTTTTTTCACGTCGCGTAACCAGATTGAAACGGCCAATCCATACAAGAACATCAACGACAACCCGCGTATTTTTCTGAAATCGATCTTAAAACCTCTGAAGGGTCTTGAAATAGCCTTCGAGTATACTTATGATAAGAATATGTACGACTATCATTGGTATACAGGCAGTGTGCAGATGACTTCCATTCAGGGTGGAGCCGATACGACCCCAAGTAACGACTATCTGCGCAAGTACAAGCAATATACAGACTATAATGCCATCAACCTGTATGGTACGTATAGTTTTGACTTGGCTCAGGATCATCATTTCAAAGTGATGGCAGGTTTCAACCAGGAGTCCAGCTATCAGGAAACGGTCGATGTTTATTCATATACTCAGTCAATCCCCGAGATTCCATCTTTAGGTGGTGGTTCAGGTACGTTGACCGCGAATGATTATTATACCGAATATGCGGTTCGTGGTGGTTTCTTCCGTGTGAACTATGACTATAAAGGCAAGTATCTGCTGGAAGTGAATGGCCGATATGACGGTTCGTCCAAATTCCCCAAAGATTCTCGTTTTGGCTTTTTCCCCTCTGTTTCGGTCGGTTGGAATATGGCTCAGGAAGACTTTATGGCCGGTGCATCTTCTTGGCTCGACCAGTTGAAGATTCGTGGTTCTTATGGACTTATTGGTAATCAGAATATTGCAGCCTACTCTTTTGTTCCTGCTATGAGTGTGAACAACAAGTATATGGGTTGGTTGATCAATGGTGCGCCTGTTACAGCTATTACCTCGTTACCCAGTCTGGTCCGTTCGGACTTTACGTGGGAGAAGGTGGGTACTACCAATATTGGTATCGACTTTGCTTTGTTCAACAATCGTTTGAGCGGTCTTTTTGAATGGTATCAGCGTGACACGAAGGGTATGTTGGCTCCCGGAATGCAGTTGCCGGCAGTAGTGGGTGCTTCTGCACCGACACAGAATACGGCTGACATGCGTACCCGTGGTTGGGAACTGAACATGAACTGGCGTGACAAGATTGGAAAGTGGTCTTATAGGGTAGGCTTTAATCTGTCCGATTCCAAGAGTGTGATTACTAAATATGACAGCAACGAGTCCAAACTCCTCAGTACCTATTATGAAGGAATGGAATTGGGTGAATATTGGGGATATCTGTTTGACGGTTTTTATACGGTAGATGATTTCGTAGATACACAGACCTGGCAGTTGAAGGACGGTGTAGTACGTATAAACGGTGCCAATCCGCGTCCGGGTGATGTGAAGTTCAAGAATCTGCGGGATGATGAAATGGGTGAGAATCTGATTTACGCCGGTGACGGAACACTGGAGAATCCGGGTGACCGTGAGCGGATTGGAAATTATCTTCCCCGTTATCTGTATGGCATTAATCTGGGAGTAAGCTATGAAGGTTTTGATCTGAGTGTCTTCCTGCAAGGTACAGGTAAACGTGATTATTGGATTGCCAACGTGTTGACTTTCCCAATGTATGGTGACTTTAAGTTCATTCCGCTTTATGAAGGGACAGAGAACTATTGGCGTCCGGTTGATGCTGCTGGAGGTGACTACACTTGTGCCAATCCTGATGCTGAATTCCCGCGTATTTACGACGGATATGGAAACATGAGTTCGAACTATCGCACGTCTGACAAATACATGTCTGATGCTTCTTATCTGCGCATCAAGAATGTTACGCTATCTTATTCATTCCCCAAACAATGGATACAAAAGGTCCAGCTGTCTCAGTTGAAGGCCTTTGTAAGTATTGAGAATTTGGCAACTTTCACATCGTTGAACAAGGGTATAGATCCTGAAACCCTGAGTTGGAATTATCCGAATTTCCGTACGGTTTCCTTCGGTTTGAATGTAACCTTATAAATGTATTAACCTTTTCAATAAAGACGTTACAATGAAAAAAATAATGATATGCGCAGCCTTGCTGGGTGGATTGGCCTTGACTGGTTGCAACGATAGCTTTCTGGAAAAATATCCGGTGACTTCACCGACGGAAGAAAACGCTTTTCAGAATTATGATAATTTTCAGGCTTTCATGTGGCCTTGTTACGAGATTTTCAGTAATACAACAATCCGTACTTCTTTTGCCGGAAATGGCTGGGGTAATGGTGGCGGGCAATACACAGGCGATGCAGATGCCGGATATCTGAATTATCGCAGCCCGAGTGGTTTTAACCAGTTTGCCTATCAGACCAAAGGCAGTACGGCCTCGGGTAACGGTTGGGATTTTAGCGGTGTACTTCGTCGTGTCAATATCATGCTTTCGCATTTGGATGATTCCGGTATGAGCGATGCTGAGAAGGACCATTGGAAAGCGGTGGGATATTTCTTCCATTCGTATTGGTATATGGAGTTGATTGACCGTTTTGGTGATGTACCTTGGGTGGACAAGGTTTTGAACGAAAGTTCACCTGAAATTTACGAAGGACGTAGAGACCGTAAGGAGGTTGCCGATATGGTACTGGAACGTCTGAAATGGGCCGAAGAGCACATAGGTGATTTTGAATCGCAAGATGGAGAGAATACGATCAATGTGGATTGTGTCAGAGCCGTTATTTCCCGTTTTGCATTGCGTGAAGGTACGTGGCGTAAATATCATGGACTGGGTGATGGAGAAAAATATCTGAATGAGTGTATCCGCGTTTCAGAACTGTTGATGGCGGCTTATCCTACGCTTTATACGGGTACAGACGGGCAGCCGGGAGCAGGTTATGGTGAAATGTGGACAACGGACGATTTGGGTAATGTGCCGGGAATCATCCTTTATAAATCATATGTTTCAGGAGTAAATCCAGTGCAAGGTGGATGCTATGTAGAGCATACTTCTTCATCGGACATTGAGATGAACCAGAATACGGTGGATCTTTATTTGATGAAGAATGGCAAACCTATTCATAACGTTGCATCCAATTATCATGGGAATGCTACGATGTATGATGTGTTCCGTGATCGTGACCCTCGTATGTATCATACCATCATGCCTCCTTATAAGGTTATTGCAAATGGAGCTAACAAACCGGCCCAGAATCCGAATGCATCATGGGGATATACAGACGATCCTGCCGATCGCGAATATATAGATATAATGGGTGAAAATTATTCATGCAGCAATCCGGGTGTTGGTATGAAGCGTTTGCCGGCGCAGAACTGGTCTGCTTCATTGGTACCTGAAATTCCTAGAATCGGTACGGGTGGTGCTTTTGTACAATGTCGATCCGGTTATTATATTTGGAAATTGTATTGTTGCTGGGAAGAAAACTTTAACAATGGCCAGTTGAACGTAGCCGATAAGCCGATTTTCAAGATCGAAGAAACGTTGTTGAATTATGCGGAAGCCAAGGCCGAATTGGGACAATTTACCCAAACAGAAGCGGACAAGAGTATCAACTTGCTGCGTAGACGTGCAGGTGTTTCCGATATGATTGTGTCCGAGATTGATGATAATTTTGATCCTGAACGGCCTTACTATTATCCAGCCGGCAATGATGCAGGCATTCGAGTACCGGCCTTGTTATGGGAAGTTCGTCGTGAACGTATTATAGAACTGATGGGCGAAGGTTTTGGTTTTTATGATATACGCCGTTGGCGTATGGCTCCCTGGTTCCTTAACCGTGCCGCAAAAGGTATTTGGGCATCAAAGAGTTTTGCACAGTCTGTGGGTATGACACTTTACAATGAATCTACAGGACTTTCTGACGGACAAAACGGTTCGATGACCGAGGGGTACTTGTATCTGTTCAATGATCCCCAAGCTGAAGGAAAAGGTTGGGATGATAAATATTATCTCTATCAGGTACCGACTGATGAATTTATTCTTAATCCTGATTTGACGCAAAACCCGGGTTGGGGAAAAGGTGGAGAAGATTGATTTAGGGTAATGAAGATTTTGTAACACTTTGGGCGTAGATGAATGGGCAGGTCGTTCTCTCAAAATCATCTGCGCCCATTGTCTGTTTTTCCAAAATATTCTGTATCTTTACGCTTCAAAATATGATTCTATGAAAAAGATTGTTCATTTTATTCCTTCGGCTGCTTTGGCCGTTGTTGCTTGTCCTTCAGTAATGTTGGCGGCTGATAAACCTGATTCGGACAAACCGAACATCGTCTTTATTCTGTGTGACGACATGGGTTACGGCGACCTGGCCTGCTATGGTCAGAAGTATATCCAGACGCCCAACTTGGATCGTATGGCAGCCGAAGGTATGCTCTTTACGCAGGCCTATGCGGGCAGCCCTGTCAGTGCACCTTCAAGAGCCACGATCATGACGGGACAGCATTCGGGGCACAGCCATGTGCGCGGAAACAAAGAGTATTGGAGAAATGTGCCCTTGATGAAGTATGGCAACAACGATGAATATACAGTCGTGGGGCAGGAACCTTACGATCCCGGTCACATCATCTTGCCCGAGATCATGAAAAAGAACGGTTATACTACCGGCATGTTCGGTAAGTGGGCGGGCGGCTACGAAGGCTCGTGCTCCACGCCCGACAAACGCGGCATCGACGAATACTACGGCTTCATCTGCCAGTTCCAGGCTCATCTGTACTATCCGAACTTTCTGAACCGTTACAGCAAGTCGAAAGGCGATACGGCCACCGTCCGCATCACGATGGACGAAAACATCCGCTATCCGATGTATGGCGACGACTACAAAAAGCGCCCCCAGTATTCGGCTGACATGATTCATCAGGAGGCTTTGGCCTGGCTCGACAAGCAGGACGGCAAGCAGCCATTCTACGGTTTCTTTACCTATACATTGCCCCACGCCGAACTGGCCCAGCCCAACGACTCAATCCTGAAGGCTTATAAGAAGAAGTTTTTCGTGGACAAGACGTGGGGTGGTAGCGAAGGTTCGCGCTATAATGCTGCCGTACATACACATGCCGAGTTTGCGGGCATGATTACCCGTCTGGATGCCTATGTGGGCGAAATTTTGGCCAAACTGAAGGAGAAGGGACTGGACGAGAATACACTGGTCATCTTCAGCAGTGATAATGGTCCTCACGAAGAAGGCGGTGCCGATCCCGAATTCTTCGGACGCGACGGCAAATTACGCGGATTGAAACGCCAGTGTTATGAGGGTGGTATCCGTGTGCCTTTCATCGTACGCTGGCCGGGACATGTACCTGCCGGTACGGTAAACGATCACCAGTTGGCCTTTTACGACGTGATGCCTACGTTCTGCGAGCTGATAGGCGACAAGAAGTTCCCTAAAAAGTATCTGAACAAGAAACTGGAGGGCGACTGCTTCGACGGTATCTCATTCGCACCGACAATGCTGGGGCAGGACGACAAGCAGCAGAAACATGACTTCCTGTATTGGGAATTCCATGAAACAGACCAGATTGGTGTGCGTATGGGCGACTGGAAACTGGTTGTGAAGAAGGGAAAACCTCATCTCTACGACTTGGCTGCAGATATTCACGAAGATCATGACGTAGCTGCCCAACATCCCGATATTGTTAATCAGATGGTGGACATCATTCATCGGGAACATCGCCCAAGTGAGTTGTTCAAGGTAACACTGCCTTGATTGAAAGACAGATGGTATAATGAAAGAAGGCTGTACTTATAAGCGCAGCCTTCTTTCATTGTATTCCTTTATGATTGTGGTTCGAGCGTGATGCAGTCGATGTCCGGTGTCCAGGTGTAGGCGCTACCCAGACGTATGATATTGCGGCCGGGTTCCAGTCGGACGGGCTGGCTGACGGTACAGATACCTTCGGAGCGGTTCTTTGCCAGCTTCTTGATAGGAGCGTAGGCGTGTCCATTTACTTCTACCTCGATGAGGCGGTCGTTCACTTCGCGTTTCCCTGCTTCGGGAGGCAGGTAGGCGATGGTCAGTGTGTAGCGGCCCCCTTTGTCGCTATGGACGTTGCTCCATTCCATGTAGTTGTCCTTGCTTCCGCCGATGTGGGTTACAATCATGCGTCCCGACGCTCCTTCAAAAGGCTGGGGACTGATGATTCGTTTCTGCTTGCCCAGGTCGTTGTAGAGGGGCAGATAGGCCCATTCGGCTTCATAGCGGGTCGGTTCGAGGCGTTGTTCTGCCTTGAGGCGCAGAATCTTTACACTGTGCGGCGGCAGGGTGTATGACAGATATCCTTGGACTGTTCCCTCGTCTTTTTGCTTCACGAGATCACGTACCTTTACTTTCCCGCCTAGTTCAAGCAGTTCCAGCGGTACATGGAAGTCGCATGTGCTGTCCGACGGATTGTAAAGGGCGGCGGCACGCATATTGCCGCGCAGCTGTTCGATGTCTTTCACCAGTACGTATCCTTCGCCCTCGTGTTGCACTACATAGGCCTGAAGGCCCAGCGGATCCTGGTTGAGTGCTATCAGTTCCTTGTTTTTCAGTAGTTTCAGGGAGACATCGGGAATGGTCGTCAGGTCACACCCGATGAGTAGCGGAGAGCTCATGAGGCACCACATCCCGAAGTGTACCTCCTCTTCCGTTTGTGTTAGGCCTCGGCCTATTTCCAGCATGTCCATGTCGTTGTAATGTCCGTTTCCGGCATAAGCAGAGAGATAGAGGTTTTTCCGGATGATGGATTTCACGGAACTCCAGTGGGGGGATATGTCGCCGCTGATGCGCCACGAACGGGCCAGGCCGCGTGCCCAGGTGCCGGGAAAGGCCCATCGGCAGATGTTGACCGAGATGTCACGTGGACACACTTCTCGAATGGCTTTGCTGATGGCTGTATAACGTTCACGTTCATCCAAATCGAGTTGCTGTCCGGCACCGCAATAGTCTATCTTGATGAAGTCAAAGCCCCATTGGTTGAAGTAGAGGTCGGCATCCTGCTTTTCGTGGCCGTACAGACCAACGCCTACCCCGTTGGGATCGGCATCCCAAAGTGAACCGCAGGTGTTGGCTCCGGCATCGGAGTAGATACCGGCTTTCAGTCCGAGGCGATGAATGTGATCGGCTACACACTTGACGCCGTTCGGGAAACGTTTGGGGTGGGTTTGCAGTACCCCCTTTTCGTTGCGGTATCCGAAGAAGCCGTCGTCGATGTTGATGTACCGATAGCCGACATCTTTCAGTCCGAGCGATACCATGGCTTCGGCTTGCTGTTTGATGAGGCTTTCGTTGATGTTGATGCGGTAAGTGTTCCACGAACTCCAACCCATGATTGGTGGTTCGACGGGTTGGATGGTTTGTGCATCGGCACTGATGGCCGACAGAAGGAAAATAGAAAGAGCGTAGAGTGCTGAAAATGTTTGTCTCATGGCATACAGATGTTGGATGATGAGGCAAATATAGCTATTTCCCTTGGATAGTTTCTGCTGTATGCAAACAATTCCAGGAAATAACGGAATATGGGGTGACCCGTTATTTCCTGGAATTGTTATTTCCTAAGAATACGTTATTGTTTCAAGTTCGGGTTTAATATTGCATCTTCATAGGGGTAGGGCGAATACATACGGCTGTCGTCCCATGTACCACTGACCGCTACGGCTTCTTTTCGGAAGATACCCGGTGCAACCTCGATTTCGGGATTTTCCTTGCGGAATTCGAAATGTTCCTTGTAGCGGTACATGCGGAACATGTCGCGGGCGCGGCTGGCCAGTCCGGCCCAATAATATCCGGCTATTTCCCATCCATGTTCATTGTATCCGGCTTCGGCCAATTGTTCGGGTGTCATGGAGGTTGAATAGATATTGGAAGCTTCTCCGTCGGCGCGGTTACGTACACGGTTCAGCATCTCCACTGCCTTGGCGGTTACTTTTCCCGAACGTCCTATTGCTTCGGCATACCAGCAATATACTTGCGATAGGCGGATGATTTGCACGGTTTTTTCACCGTTTGCTGAAAGAGGTGTCGGGTCGGTGTAGTCAAATTCCATACCTCTTGCCGAGCTTTCGGCTGTTTTCATAAAGACAGGAGCCACCACTTCACGTGAAGGAGGATCAGTGTCGTACCACCAGTCGTGCAGTTCCCCGTCGGCCAACATTATTTTGGGGAAATAAGTGGCATCTTTACGCGGCCCTTCGGGGAATTCTTTCCAGAACTTGATTTCGCCATTGGTGTCGCCCCATCCGCCTTGCTTCATGTCAAGCAGGAAGTCAGTCAGTGGAATCATTTGGGCAGTACGGTCACGGTTATAATATACACCGAGCAGCACTTCGGGATTGTTTTCGTTGTAGGCCATTGAATAGAGTTGGCTGTACTGGTCCAGCAGTTTGTAGTAATAGGTCCCGTTTTCGGCTCCGTCTATCACTTCCTCAGCTTTTTGGGCGGCCAGGTCGTAGTATTCTGTTCCTTTGTTGAGCGGCCAGCCGGCCATACACATATATACATAGGCCATGGTGGCTTTGACGGCTCCTTGGCTGACGGCAATGTTGATCCCATTGCGGGCGTAGGGTTCGCTACTATACATGGCAGGGCATCCTTCTTCGGCAATTTTCAGATCCGAAAGGATAAGTTCGTACACCTCTTCTATTGATTTCAGGGGAGCGTTGTAGTCTATTTCCTCTTCCAGCATGACAGGTACTTTACCCCAAGTAGTTACCAGATAGAAGTAGGAGTAGGCCCGCCAGTAATGAGCTTGTGCAAGTGCCTGCTTGATGTCCTCGGCACTGACGTCGGGCGTACGTTCGGCATTGTTGATGATAAAGTTGGCGGCCTTGATGACCTTGTATCGCTGTTCCCACATGCTTACCAGCCACGAGTTGTTGTCGCTGACGCTGTATTGGTCATGCTCGCGCAGAGGCTGCTTGTTACTGGCGGGATGGGTGGAGATGTCGTCACCGGCCAAGAAATTGGTGCCGCAGTAGTTGTTTTGTCCCTGTGAAGTGGCTACGACGGAATAGAGAGCGTTGAGCGATGCGTCCAAGTCTTCCTTACTACTGAAGAAACCTTCGGTTGTCAATTGTCCGTAAGGTTTTTCGGTCAGGAAATCCTCGCAGGCCGAGAGGCTGAGAGCTACTGTGGCTGCCAGGAGTATGTTTTTGATATACAGATGAGTTTTCATGTTCTTATTCTTTTAGTGAGTGGTTAGAATCTGAGTTTCACGGCAAAGGTGAATGTCCGTGGTATGGGATAGGCACCGTAGTCCAGTCCGTCGTAGCTTGAATATACTTCGGGATCCATACCCTTGTACTTGGTGATGGTCAACAAGTCTTGTGCACTGACCGTCAATTGTATGCCGGCGAATTTGGCCACTTTACGCGGGATGTTGTAGGACAGACTGATATTCTTCAGTTTGATGAACGAAGCGTCTTCCAGCCAGAAGTCGGAATTGGCATAACTCTTGTTATCGGTATTGCTGATGCTGGGATAGAGGGCTTCGGATTTGTCGGTAACGTAGTCCCATCCTTTGAAGTAGGCATCGCGCAGAGTGATAAAGCGTGACACACCGCTCATGGAGGCTGTCGTGAAACGGCTTATGTTCAGACGGTTATATCCGGTAGCTGCATTGAAGAACAAGTTCAGTGTCCAGTTCTTCCACGTGATGGTGTTGTTCCATCCCAGTGTCCATTTGGGGCTGGCCTGTCCCTTGATGACAAGGTCGTCTGAGGTGGGAGAGGTGGTCAGTGTACCATCGGCTTTCTGGTAGAGGTTGGCGCCGTTTTCATCAAAGCCTTTCCATTGATATACATAGAACGAGCCTAACGGATAGCCGGGTTTCATAATCTGCATGGCACCGCCCAGATCGCTGTAGTTGGCACTGAGTACAAAGTCGTTGCCGGCCAGGTCTATGACTTCATTCTTTACATAGGCGGCGTTGAAACTGGTTTCCCATACGACGGTACTTTTCACCGGGAAAGTACTCAATGAGAATTCGACACCGGTATTGTTCAGCTTACCCTGGTTCACCCAGTAGGTACCACCGCCGTTGTATCGGGGGACTTGCTTTTGGAAGAGCAGATCGACCGTACGCTTCTTGAACCAGTCCACCGTGAGGTCCACGCCGAAAAGACTCAAGTCGAGACCTACGTCATACTGATAAGTTTTTTCCCATGTAAGGTCGGGAGTCGCAAATTGATTTCCCCAGTAACCTGTGTATCCGGTTGTGGTTCCCCAGCCATAGGTGGTACTTGAAAGCATACCCAAGGTACTGTAGGCAGAAATGGCTTCGTTACCAGTGACACCGTAGCTGGCACGCAGTTTCAGTTGTTTCAGGATATGTTGGTTTTCCATGAATTTTTCTTGGGCGATATCCCATGCCACTGCAGCCGAGGGGAACCAACCCCATCGGTGGTTCTTTTGGAATTTCGACGAACCGTCGGCACGAAGGGAGGCGGTCAGAAAGTAGCGCTTTTTATAGTCGTAGCCCAGTCGGAAGATACCCGATGCCAGGGAAGATTCGACGTATGAATTGCTTTCGGTACGTACAGCGGCATTGCCGATGTTCCAGTAGCCTACGCTTTCGTTATTCAGGTTCGAACCTCCGGCACTGAGGCCCGTGTCGGTGCTGTGGCTGATTTCCCATACGGCAGTGGCCGACAGGGTATGATCACCGAATTCTCCTTGGTAGCTCAGGTTGTTGGTGTTCTGCCAGTAGCGGTGCAGGCTGCTGCTGTTGTTCATGCTGTTGATGGCACCCGGAGCTACCAGCTTGGAACTGAACGAATAGGAAGGACTATGGTCGTAGTCGTATCCGCCTTGTACGGAGAATGTCAGTCCCTTGGCAATCTTGAAGAGCAGTGTCAGGTTGGCGTTGACGTTATAGCTGTAAGAGTCGCTGTAGTTTTCCATTGCCACGCCATACGGGTTGTTACCGGTTCCGATATTGTAGGGGTCGTTGTTATAAATACCAGTCTCAGGATCGCGCAGCTCCATGGTAGGTGAGAAATTCAGTACGTGGAACCAGCTTGGTGCTCCGTTCTCTTGATGAATAATGGCCGTATTCAAGCGGGTTGAGATGGATAGCCAGGGGCGCAGGTCTGCGTTGATATTGGCACGGAAACCATAGCGCTTGTATTTGGAGTTGATGGTGACTGCCTCCTGGTCGAGTACATTACCCGAAAGGAGGTATTTTACCTTTTCCGTACCTCCCGAGATTCCTATACTATAATCTTGGGTCAGGGCCGTACGGGTCATGAGGTCCACCCAATTGATTCCTTTCGTTCCGTTCTTATAGGCCTCCAGATCGGCGGCCGAGATGGTTTGTGATCCTCGGATGTCATTCAGGGCCAGTGCGTATTCGTAAGGGCTAAGCAGGTCGTAGTCTTTTCTGACGGCTGCCAGTCCAATTTGAGCGTCAAAGGTCACCTTGGCCCGTCCTTCCTGTCCGTTACGGGTTGTTACGAGGATGACACCGTTGGCTCCTCGCGAACCGTAGATGGCGGTGGAGGATGCATCTTTCAATACTTCCATAGACTGAATGTCTTGTGGGTTCAGTCCGTCAAGGCCGCTCGATGAGATGATACCGTCGATGACGTAAAGCGGATCACTGCTTTTGTTGATAGAGGTGGTGCCTCGGATGCGTACCTTTGCACCGGCACCGGGCATACCGCTGCTGTTTGTCACTTCTACACCGGCCGTTCTTCCTTGTAGAATCTGGGATACACTTTTTACCGGTTGGGTTTCAAAGCTTCGGGAACCTACAGTCGATACCGATCCGGTCAGGTCGCTTTTCTTTACGGTGCCATAGCCCACTACTACCACTTCTTCCAACATTTGGTTGTCTTCCTTCAGGATAATGTTGTAGGTGGAATTTCGTTGTCCGACTCTGGTCTCTTGGGTGTTATATCCCAGGTAGGCGATGACCAGAATGGTACGTGGAGTCACTTCCAGTGCGAATTTACCGTTGATGTCGGTTGTCACGCCGATGTCCGGATGTCCTTTGACACTCACTGTGGCACCGATGATGGGGATACCTTGTTCATCGGTTACGGTTCCTTCGATTTTCTTTTTCACACCGTCTGGTGGAGTGTTCTCGTCTGGTGGAGTTTGTACTGTGTATTCATCCGCTTGTGAAGATGCGGCTCTCTGTGCGGGCAGATGAAGGGGAAGTGATGAAATCACAACAATTACTGCTGCCCATCTGATTTTTTTGATTATTTGGTTTTTCATATATGTTGTTGATATGGTTGAATATAGGGGTAACAACAAATCATGTACCAAATAATGCTTGTGTTTTCTAATTCGTTGATATATAGATTGATATGGTAATGCTAAAACTTGGCTTTTATAATAGATATTGTAGAAAACGGTGATTTTGATGTGGAAATATTCCACACTCATGAAAACAGATCAGGCACGAACTGCATATATGCGTTCGTGCCTGAGAAATAGAGAATGGATCGCTATTTTATTTCACTTCCCAAGTATCATTGGTCATCAACAGCTCCTCGAAGTTGTGATAGTTCTTCTTGGCGCTCACTTCCTCGATTTGGGCATGTACGGCTTCGTCGTAGGTCGGCTCGTCCACATCGCGGATGACGCCGAGGGCGATGGGGAAGTCCGGGCCTTCCATCAGTGCGAGCTTCAGTTGCAGGGTATTGTCCATGCAGTGGGCGTCGTGTACCAGGATATCTTTCTCGGTGATACCGTTCTCGCCCAGCTTCACTACCTTCAGACCGAAACCTTCCTGCATCAGGCCGTATTCACGGTTCTCGCCGAAGAGCATCGGTTTGCCGTGCTCCAGATAGATGGCGTTCTTGGCACGTCCTTCCTTATTATATACAGAGTCGTGCGTGCCGTTGTTGAAGATAACGCAGTTCTGGAGAATTTCGCAGACAGCAGCACCTTTGTGGTTGTAGGCGGCCTTCAGGATTTCCACCGTACCGGCAGCATCCGTAGCCACGGCGCGGGCAAAGAAACGTCCGCGGGCGCCGAAGCACAGCTCAGCGGGATGGAACGGATCTTCCACAGTGCCGTAGGGCGACGATTTGCTGACGAAGCCGCGGGGCGATGTCGGAGAATACTGTCCCTTGGTCAGGCCGTAGATGCGGTTGTTCAGCAGAATCATGTTCAGGTCTATGTTACGGCGCACAGCGTGGATGAAGTGGTTACCACCGATGGCCAGTCCGTCGCCATCACCCGAAATCTGCCAGACGGCCAGGTTCGGATTGACTACCTTGGCACCCGTTGAGATGGCGGCTGCGCGGCCGTGGATGGTCTGCATGGCATAGGTGTTCATGTAGTAGGGCAGACGGCTGGAACAGCCGATACCCGAGATGACCGCCGTTTCCCACGGAGCCTTTCCGATTTCTGCCATTGCTTTGTGCAGTGAGGCCAGGAAGAAGTGGTCACCGCAACCCGGACACCAGCGGGGTTGTCCTTTCTTGAAGTCTTTAGCTGTATATTGGTCCATGATATTCTCCTTTCTATTTGTTTAAGATTTCGTTGAATGCTTCCACCAGTTCGGCTACGACGAATGGCTGGCCTTTCACTTCGTTGAATTGATAAGGGGTGAAGTTATCCACCTTCATGCGCAGGTAGGCGGCGAACTGTCCGAGGTTCTGCTCAGCCACCACTACCTTCTTGTAGCGTTTCAGCACTTCCGCCGTGTTCTTGGGCAGCGGGTTCAGGAAGCTGAAGTGGGCGAGGGCTACCTTCTTGCCGGCCTTGATCATTTCGTCCATCGCTGAATAGAGGTGTCCGTAGGTACCTCCGAAACCTACGATGAGCAGATCGGCATCGTCGGCGCAGCCTTGTACTTTTACGTCGGGCACGGGAATCTTGGCAACCTTCTCGGCGCGCAGGTGGCACATCAGGTTGTGGTTCTCCGGGTCGGTGGAGATGGCACCTGTCCAACTGTCTTTCTCCAGACCGCCCAGGATGTGCATGTAGCCTTCCTGTCCGGGGATGGCCCAATAGCGTACACCGGTCTCAGGGTTGCGGCGGTAAGGTGCATAGACGCCTTTCATCTCTGCCGGTGCGTAGGGCGGGTTGATGGCGGGGTATTCGGCCAGCTTGGGCAGCTTCCAGGCACCCGAACCGTTGGCCACGTAGCCGTCGGTCAGCAACACAACGGGAGTCATGTGCTCCAGGGCAATCTTGCTGGCCATATAGGCAGCGTCGAAGCAGTTGGTGGGCGATGTCGCGGCGATGACCGGCATGGGACTTTCGCCGTTGCGGCCGAAGAGGGCCTGCAGCAGGTCTGCCTGTTCCGACTTGGTGGGCAGACCCGTGGAAGGACCACCACGCTGTACGTCAAGCACCACGAGCGGCAGTTCGGTGATGACAGCCAGGTTCATGGCTTCGGACTTCAGGCAGACGCCGGGGCCCGAGGTAGAGGTTACGGCCAATGCTCCGGCAAACGAGGCACCGATGGCGGTGGCGCAGCCTGAGATTTCGTCTTCGCATTGCACGGTCATCACGCCCAATGACTTGTGCTTGGACAGCTCGTGGAGCACGTCCGTGGCCGGAGTGATGGGGTAGGAGCCGAGGAACAGCTTCAGTCCGGCTTTCTCGGCAGCGGCGATGAAACCGTAGGCCGTAGCCTTGTTGCCGGTGATGTCCATGTAGCGTCCGGGCACCTTCACCTTGCTCTCGATGCGGCAGGTGGCGTGTGCGATGGAGGCGTGTGTATTGTGTCCGTAGTCCCATCCGGCGTGGATGACCTTGATGTTGGCTTCGGCCACTTCGGGCTTCTTGCCGAACTTCTCGCGGATGAAGTCTTCGGCTATCTTGAGGTCGCGGTCGAAGAGCCAGCACACCAGACCGACGGCAAACATGTTGCGGCATTTCAGGATGGACTTGTTGTCCATGCCCGTTGGGGCCAGGCAGTCTTTCACCATCGTGGTGATGGAAGCGGCGATGACTTCCTGCTTGATGCCCATCTCTTCGATGGGGTTCTCTGTCTGGAAGGCGGCCTTCTCCAGGTCGGACTTCTGGAAAGCATCGGTGTCGATGATAATGGTACCGTTGGGCTTGACGAATTTATATTGCGTTTTCAGTGCGGCTGCGTTCATAGCCACCAGTACGTCACACTGGTCGCCCGGTGTATATACTTTCTGTGCACCGATATGCACCTGGAAACCGGAGACGCCCGTTAGTGAACCTTGCGGGGCGCGGATGTCTGCCGGATAGTCGGGAAAGGTGCTGATGTCGTTTCCCACCGTAGCCGAAACTGTTGAAAAGATGTTGCCGGCGAGCTGCATTCCGTCGCCGGAGTCGCCGGAGAAGCGTACTACCACTTCATCCAGGTCTTTGACCATCATGTCGTTTGCCATAACTTACGATTTTCTTAGGTTAATTTTATGGATATGCGTACAACGCAGTTCGCAAATGTCGGAAAGTTAATCGGATTAACAAAACTTTTTTCGGAAAATCGACAGAAAGTGTTATCTTTGTGGCCTGTTCCTGCATCCCGATGCAGGATTTTCGTTAAAAGGCCTTGTAGTTCAACGGATAGAATAGAAGTTTCCTAAACTTTAGATAGGGGTTCGATTCCCCTCGGGGCTACAGAAAAAGGATGCCGGCACTGGTCGGCATCCTTTTTTGTCGTTTTTTGGGGGACTGTTCTTGTTTCGGTATTACAGGTTTGCCTCGGCCACTACCTGTCCGTCGAACAGGTTGATGATGCGGTCGGCAAAGCCGGCATCGTGCTGCGAGTGCGTCACCATGACGATGGTAGTACCCTCCTTGTTCAGCTCCTTCAGCAGGTCCATCACTTCCTTGCCGTTCTTCGAATCGAGGTTTCCGGTCGGTTCGTCGGCCAGAATCAGTTTCGGGTTGGCCACTACGGCACGGGCAATGGCCACACGCTGCTGCTGACCGCCGGAGAGCTGCTGCGGGAAGTGCTTGGCACGGTGGCTGATGGCCATGCGCTCCATCGCCTGTTCGATGCGCTGCTTGCGTTCGCTGGCAGGCACGCCCATGTAGAGCAGCGGCAGTTCGATGTTCTCATACACGTTCAGCTCGTCAATTAGGTTGAAGCTCTGGAACACGAAGCCGATGACACCCTTGCGCAGGCTGGTGCGCTGGGCTTCGGTATATTTCGACACTTCCGTACCGTTCAGGTAATATTCTCCCGCCGTGGGGTTGTCCAGCAGGCCCAGGATGTTGAGCAGGGTGGACTTGCCGCAACCTGACGGTCCCATGATGGCTACAAATTCGCCCTCGTTTACTTCGATGTTCACATTGTTCAAGGCCAATGTCTGTACTTCTTCCGTACGGAATACTTTCTGCAAGTTTACTGTCTTGATCATAATCTTACTGTTTTTGTGTCTTTCCCGATTGATGGGAAAAGACGGGTTAAATATACTGGTTAATTTATAATTATCAGTTCTTCAATGTTCTCTTTTTTACTCCCTTTTCATCACCTCCGCCGGATTCACCTGCGACGCACGGCGTATCTGCCACAGCACGGTGAGCAGGGCGATGACGGCCACCGTCAGGCCCGCCACGAGGAAAATCCACAGCGAGAGCGGGGCATGATGGGGGAAGTCCTCCATATAGCGGTGGATGGCGACGTAGGCAATAGCGGCACCCGTCACGAAGGCGGCTCCCTGCAGGACGAGGTACTTGCGCAGCAGCAGGCGGCAAATGTCGGCCACCTGTGCACCGTGCACCTTGCGCAGGGCTATCTCGCGGTAGCGCTGGCGGATGTCGTAGAGCGACAGACCGAACAGTCCCAGACAGGCGATGCCGATGGCTATCAGGGCAAAGGTGATGACGATGCGCGTCACCTTCCGGTCATCCTCGTGCAGGCGGGCTATCTCGTCCGTGATGAACGAATACTCAAAGTCTCCCCGGCCCACAGCCTCCTGGTAGAGGTCGCTGAGGAAAGCGATGGCTTCCTTCCGCTTGCCGGGGGCGATGGAGAGGAACGTGAAGTCGCGCCAGCTGTCCTGATAAATGAAGACAACCGGCTGGTTTCCGCCCGACAAGTGGCCGGTGCGGAAGTCGTCCACCACGCCTATGATGTCGTAGGAGGGAATCTCATTCCAGTCGTCACCCGAACGGTACCAGAAGCGTTGGTTCGGCGTGACCTTCTCCGTCCGCCAGTCCCGGATGTGCAGGGCCTGGAGGAAAGCCCGGTTGGCTATCAGCTTGCAGGCATATTTGTCCTCCTCCCCGTTCCATCTCCGGCCTTCCAGCAGCCGGAAACCGAAGAAGTCCATATATTCACGCGAGGCCCAGAGATGGCAGGCCTCTACCTCCTGTCCATCGTCCGTACGGAAGCGGGTATCCGGTTGCAGATTGTAGGGCGGGATGCCATAAGTCATTCCCGTAAACAAGGGTGACTCCCCGATACGTTTTTCCAGCAGGGCAAAGGCGGCCTCTTTCTTCTTCAGCTCTTGTTCTCCGATTTCCCAGTTACTTATGGCCGCTGGGTTCTCTTTCCAAAACTGGCACTGAATGATGTCCTCCGTGCGGTAGCCCACGTCCGTATGCAGCAAGAACTGCAAGTGGCGGCTCAGGTAGATGGCAGCTACCGTCAGGCAGAAGGCGATGACGTATTGCAGGAAGAGGAACACCGTGCGCGAGCGGGTCGCCTTGCCTCCTACCCCCACCTGACTGAGCGAACGCATAGGGGCGGCATGCGCATAGCGCCAGTAAGGCGGCAGCATGGTGAAGAGCGGCAGCAGGAACAGCACAGCCGCGGACAGCAGCAGGTCGAAGCGCAGGTCACCCTGTACGGGAATGTCGAACCACGCGTCCACCAACCGCCGTGTCACCTCTACCAGCAGCCAGGCCAGAAAGACGACCGCCGCGTTCAGGCAGACATTCTCCGCATAGAGCTGGAGGAAGATTTGTCCCTTGCCGGCTCCCAGTACCTTCTTCATGCCCAGTTCGCGTCCCCGCTTCAGCATCACCACCGAATAGAGGTTCATGTAGTTGAGCAGGCCTACCAGCAGAATCAGCCCCGCCACCAGTCCGAGCAGTCGGAGCACGTCCGAACGGCCCTGGGTTACCGAGTCGGCATAAGCAGATACCTGTCTGCTCAGGTAGAAGTCCTTGAGCGGGACGAGCTGGTAATAGACGGCCTGTTGTCCATAGCATATCAGTTGCATGGGCGTGCGGTTGGCCCGGTTTATCTCGTCCCCGTCCTCCGGGCGGTGCAGGCGTACCACTTCGTAGGCCACCCGACTCCAGTTCTTCATCAGGTACACGGACAAGACGACATCGAACTGGAAAGAGGACTTTGTGGACGGCTCCTTCAGGATGCCTGCCACACGGACGGGCTTGCCCGACGACGTGACCAGCTCCTTGCCTACCGCATGCTCGGTCCCGAATATCCGCAGGGCGGCCTGTGGCGTCAGCAGGGCTTCGTCGGGCTTCAGTTGCAGGCTGCCTTCCTTGCAGCCGTAAGGTATCAGGTCGAAGAACAGGCTGTCCACCACCATGGTGTTTACCGCATAACGATAGTCGTCCTTCGTCACAAAGTCATCGTCAAACATCATAAACCGGCTGAACGCCTCCACTGCCGGATGATCCAGCGGATTGCGGTAGTTGGGGTCGTTGTTCCGGTCCCCGCTCTCGCCCAGCGACCCTCTCGGTTCTCCTTCCTTGAAAACGGCTGTCAGGAAAGTCCGGTCGACTTCGGATACAAAATGATTGACGGTGCGCTCCTGGTGGATGTAGCGCACCAGCACAAAGACACAACCCAAGCTCAGGGCCAGTCCCAGCACATTGATGGCGGTGTAGGTCCTGAAGCGCAGGATGGTACGGATGGATAAGAGTAATGCTTTCATATATTCATTGTTTATTTATTCATTCTTCATTGCTTCCACCGGCTTCACCCGGCTCAGCATCCAGCCTTGCAGGCAGACGATGAGGGCCGACACGCCCCATACGACAACCAGCGGCCACACAAAGATGCCGGCCGAAAGCGGGGCACGGTAGGCAAACTGCTCCAGCCAGCGCTGCATCAGCCACCAGGCGACAGGCATGGCCAGCACGTAGGCCACTGCGGCGTAGAGGCAGAAGGGCTTGTTGAGCAGCCAGATAATCTGTCCGCGCGTAGCGCCGTGCACCTTGCGGATGCTGATTTCGCGTATCCGCTGGCGGGTGGCATACCAGGCGATGCCGAACAGGCCGAAACCCGTCAGCAGCAGGCCGATGAGGGCGTAGAACGTCAGGATGCTCGACAGCGAAAGCACCTTCGCGTTGCGCTCCATGAACACCTGGTGCATGTCCGTGTATTGGAAGGGCTGGCCGGGATGAAGCTCGTTCCACACGGCTTCAATCTGTTGCAACGTTTCCGCACGGTTCTCGGGGCGCAGGCGGATTTGTACATAAAATCCTTTTTGTAAATCATTTGTTGAAAGCAGTTTGATAATAAGCGGCGTTACAGATTCTTCCAACGAATTTACAGGAAAGTCACGTACCACGCCAGCTATCACCGCTAAGCTATCAGACGCCTCCGCATCAAATTCACGCAACGAATGACCGATAAACTCTGTACCCGCAGGTATCAGCAAACGGACAAAACTTTCGTTTACCAGTATCGGGCGGGCTTGCCGATCCAGCAGACGGTCCGGCCGGTCACCACTCAACTGTTCGATACGTATGGTACCAAGCAAGGTCGAATCGCCTTCCAATGTCAGCAGGTTTGTGCGTACTTCTTCGCCACCGGCGGTCTGAATACTCAGCTGGCGTATCCAGGCATTCAATATGGATGATTTCGAAAGGGTCATAGACTCAATATTCCTGACCCGTTTTTCCAACTCGGCTTTGAAGGGTGCCAGTGGGGCGCCAAACGCATCCCCTATCTCGATGCAGTTCTCGTAGCGCGAGGCCTGCCGTTCGGTCAGAGACATCTGGTTGTGCGCCACGAGGGTGGCCAGCAGCAGGCCGATGGAGATGGCAAACTGAACCGTCACCAGCACGGCCACGAAGCGCTGCTTGCGCCGTCCGCCGTAGAGTGTGCGGTACTGGCTGAACGACAGGCGCGACAGGCGGCGGCTGATGTACCAGGCCGGTATGACAGACATCACCAGGATGAACACCAACAGCCAGGGCAGCATCTGGCTGCTGAAGAAGAAGCCCATCGTGAGCCGCGAGCCAAGCAGGCCGTTGAACACCGCCAGGCAGTCGTTCACCAGCAGGATGGAGAGGAGGAACGCCAGCACCACCGTCAGGAAGGCGTCGCCGAAAAGTTGCAGGCGGATGTTGCGCAGCGTGCTGCCCATCAGCTTCTCCACGTGGATCATGCGGAGCTGTTGCAGCAGGCGCGAGAGGCTCATGTTGGTGTAGTTGCAGCAGGCGATGACCAGTATCAGCACCGCTGCCAGCAGGCTGATGTAGAGCGTCTGCACGGGCGTCTGGCTGATGTAGTCGAGAACTTGCTGCGAAGCGTCGTCGGGTGTGGTGAAGCAGACGGCTTCCAGCGGGTCGAGGTAATACTTCGTCTGGTCGGGCAGCATGGTGGGCACCTTGTCGGCGTTTATCTTGTCGGCCAGGCGGGCGACGTTTGTTCCTTTCGAAAGCTTCAGCAGCGTCGGGCCGCCCCAGTAGTTGGCGGCCGAAGCCGTCAGCATGTCGAAGCGCAGGAGCGACTGCTCACGTTCCTTGAGCACCGCCGCCACTTCGTACGTCTGCCTGTCCCCGCCTTCCATCTGTACCTCGATGTGCTGTCCCACGGCCTCCCTGCTTCCGAAGAGCTTGCGGGCACAGGCTGCACTCAAGGCCACTTTGTTCGGCTGGCGAAGTGCCTGCTCCAGGTTTCCTTCCGCCGCACGGTAGTCGAAGAAACGGGTCAGCGTCGTGTCGGTCGAGAGGACGATGAAGTTGCTTTCCACCTTCTGCCCGTCCACCTTGCAGCCGAGCAGGTGCAGCGTGCCCATGCGCAGGTAGTCTTCCACTTCGGCATAGCTGTTCTTCAGCCGCTGGGGGATTTCGGCAGCGGCGTAGGCCACGCGCTTTCCTTCAGTCATCGGGTCGTCCTGCCGCAGGAAGACGATGCGGTCGCGGTCGGGGTTGCGCCCCTCCAGCCCGTGTTCATGTACGAAATACGTCATCAGCAGATTGGTACATGCCAACCCCAAGGCTAGACTGGCCACGGAGACGAGGAAGAACACCTTGTTCCGCCACCAGCTCCTGAGAATCATTTTCAGTGTTACGTTCAGTATCATATTCGTTATTGTAATATGTTGTTATTCAGTTGTTAATCAGTTTATTTTTGTTTATCCGAAATAAACTGTCAGTTTAATGGCTTTAAACTGCCAGTTTAAACGGACTAAACTATCAGTTTAAACGGAGTAAACTGCCGGTTTAAACGGGTTGTACTGGTGCCACGAAGCGTGTTGTTGTCAGGCATGCAGTTATTCTCTTTTCACCACTTCCGCCGGATTCTCGTTCGCCGCCCGCCACACGCTTCGCCCGATGCTTGCCATGACCACGACGGCCATCAGCAGAAATACGGAGAGGAAGGGCAGCACGCCCATTTCCACCTGGCGGGTGTAAGTTTCCATCCAATGCTTCACGACGGCATAGACAACCGGGAAGGCCAACAGGGCCGCCACGCCCAGAATGGCCAGGTATTCGCGGCAGAACATGGAGAGCACATCTTTTGCCGTGGCACCGTTCACCTTGCGGACGGCTATCTCCTTGCGGCGCTGTTCGCAGGTGAGGGTGATGAGGGAGTAGATGCCGAAGACGGCCACCAGCCCGCACACCAGGGATGCGAACGTCAACAGACGGGAAAGCATCCGCTCCGAATGCAGGAACTCGTTGTACGACTCTTCTTCGTTGTAGAGTTGCATTGCTTTTCCGGGCGCCTCTGTGCGGCACAGGTCTTCAATGAGGGCGCGGCACTCGTCCCATGTTCCTTCCTTATATTTGAAGAGAATACCGGCAAAACGTTCCATGATGCCCACTTCTTCGCCGAAGATGAAACCGGTGGCAGGCATCGGCTCCGTAGGCGGAACGTATTGAAAATCTTTCACGACTCCCGTAATCGTTTTGTCGGCTACCATGTTGGTCGTGCGGATGTGTTTCCCGATGGCTTCTTTCGGCGTATAGCCCATGCGGCGCACCAGCGACTCGTTGAGCACGATGTCCTGATAGGATTGCAGCGTGCACTCACCGGCCAGCGGGGTCAGTCCGTAGAAGCGGAAGAAGTCGTCTCCACCCAGATAGAGGTTGACGGGCAGCGGCGCGTCCGGCTGATGTTCCGCCCCTTCCCAGCTGAGTATCTGTCCGATGGCTTGCGGACCTATGGAAACCAGGGGATGATAGGCCGTAGGAAGCACTTCCGTAATCAGCGGCAGGCTTTTCAGCTTCGCTTCAAAGGGATAAGTGTCGGCCGCTGTCTCAAGGGCAAAATAGGCCCGGTTCTCCAACTCCATGCCCAGGTCGTGCTGACGGAGGTAATCCAGCTGGCGGTTCATCAGCAACGTGCCCGTGACGAACAGCATGCATACGAACAGCTGGAACACCAGGCTACCCCTGCGCAAGGCGGAGCGCAGACGATGGTGGCCGACCGCACCGGCCGAACGGCTGAGGGCTTGTTGCTGCATGCGGTAGATGAATCCCAAGGCCACCACCAGCAGCACCAGCATCATCAGGCCCAGGAAAGCCATTGCCTCGCCATAGAGTACCGTGCGGGTGACGTCTATCTCTGCCAGCCGGATGAAGGTAGTAAACAACAGTTCCATCAGAATCATGCCCACGAACAGGGCTGAAAGCATCAGCATCAGGAATTCCATTCCCAGCATCCGCACCAGCGAACGGAGCGACGCGCCATGCACCAGACGGAGCGCCATCTCGCGTTGGCGTACCTGCATGCGGTTGACAAACATGGTAAGGTAATTGATCAGGGCACATACGATGACCAGCACCCCCACCAGCGAGAAATAGACAATGTAGCGGAAGGTGATGCCTCCCTTGCGGCTGTCGCGGAAGTCTTTGGTGTAGCGCAATTCTGTCAGCGGGGTCAGAGACAGGCGCTCAATTCCGGTGTGGCGCGTCTCGGTCGGGTGAATCAGTTCATGCGGCAGGGAGGCAGTCATCTTGTCCTGCAACCCGGCGACATCCGTTCCTTTCTTCAGCTTCAGCACGATGGTCCACAGGTGATACCACCAGTTGTTTCTTCCGCTGCTCGTTTCCTGCATCAGCGAGAAGGGATAGTTCGTATGGCGGCAGTTCACCCTGACGACTGCTCCTATCTTTTTCTTTCCGTCCGACTTCATGTCCACCTCTTTGCCCAGCGGACTTTCCTTGCCAAACCACTGCCGGGCAGCTTCTTCGGTAATGGCTACCTCGTCGGAATGTCTCTGCATGAAGTTGAAGCTGCCGTCCACCAGCTGCGCATCGAGCAGCTGTATCCAGGCACTGTCTGCCGACGACACGTTGACTTTCCGTTCCACTCCGTCCACCTCAACCCTTTCGCTTGTAATCCTGAAATAGGCGGCAGACTCCACTTCGGGATAATGCTCCGTCAGGTAGGCAGCCATCGGTACCGGAAGCCTTTCGGTCATCTTTCCGGCCTTGTAGCCGTCGTTCACCCTGGCCACATAGAGGCGGTCGGCATCGCGGCGGAAGCTGTCGTAAGTCATCTCGTAGTGTATCCAGAAGGCCGACAGCGCAAAACAGACGAATCCGGCCGCCAATCCCAAAACACTGACTGCGGTTTGCATGCGGTACTTCAGCAGGTTGCGCCAGGCTATTTTCAAATAGTGCAGTATCATATTCTTTTTTTATTTAGTAGGCATCATTCTCTTTTCACCACTTCCGCCGGGTTCTCGTTCGCCGCCCGCCACACGCGCCAGCTGATGCAGAGGGCTACCAGCAGCGCCATGCCGAGGAAGATGACGGCATAGAGCCACCAGCTGAGGGGCGTCTGCTCCACATAACTCTCCAGCCAGCGTTTCATCAGCACATAGCCCACGGGGAAGGCTACTACGGCAGCTGCGGCGAGCAGCAACAGGTATTCGCGGGCAAAGAGACTGTGGATGTCGCCCACCTGCGCCCCGTTCACCTTGCGGATGGCCACCTCCTTGCGGCGGCGTTCGCAGCTCAGGGTTATCATGGAGAAGATGCCGAAAGCAGATACCAGGATGCAGACGGTGGAAACGAAGGCCAGCAGGCGCATCAGTAGGTGTTCGGCCTTGAGATAGGCATTATACTCGTCCATGACGTTCACCAGCCGGTAATGCACTTCGGGATAGTCCTTGGCAAAGAGACTGTCCACGCGATGACGAAGTTCGGGCCAACAGCCTTCGTGGTACTTCAACAGAATATCGTCATGGGCAATCCATTCAGTTTGACATACATAAAGCGTCGGCTGTACAGGAATGGTAGGAGCCGTGATATGTAAATCGCGTACTACACCGGTTACTGTGGCTTGCCGTTTGTTGCGATAAGTAACGGTCATTCCCACCGGATTGGCTACTCCCATCACCCGTACGGCCGATTCGTTCAGCATAATCTCTCCCTTGCCGCTATTAGGTTGGATAAATTTGCCTGCCGCCAGGCGGATGCCATAGAAAGAGGCCAGTGTATCGTCCATACAGGCCATACGCATGTTTTTGATTTCAAGGTCTTCCGGTTTTCCTTCCCAGTCGATGGAAGTGGCGGCCATAGCTCCTTCGGGCAAAAGGCTTGTATAGTCCGTGAGTACCCGGCTGACGAAAGGCATCTGGCGGACACGGTCCACAATCTCGTCCTTCGCATTGTCGGGATAAAGGAAGGTGAAGGCGGCGATGTTGCGGCGTTCCCAGCCCAGGTCGGTGTGTTGCAGATAGTTCAACTGTTTCATCAGCGCCACCGTACAGAAGATGGCCAGCAGACTGATGAAGAGCTGCAGGCCCACCATCGCCTTGAGACGGCGGCCCGATCGGCTGCGATCAGGGCGTAGGGAAGAATAGCGGAAAACGAAAGGCAGCAACAATACCAGAGAAAGCGCCAGCACCATTAGGAAATAGAGCAACGACTCGCTATACACGTTGCCCTCCACGCCCGAAAGCCGCTGGAAGGACGGCTGCAACAGCTCGACCAGCACAAAGCCCAGGAAGCCCGACAGCAGGACAAGCAGGGAATATTCGGTGGTGAGCATCGCGAAGAGCCCCCTGCCGGAAGAACCGCACGTGCGCCGCAAGGCCAGCTCGCGACGGCGGATTTCCATGCGCGAGAGGAACAGGGCCAGGTGGTTGAACAGCGAACAGAGGATGACCAGCCCACCTGCCGCGGCAAACAGTACGAGGTAGGAGAAGCTGACAAGCCGCTCCTCGTTGAACGGAGCCTGACGGACTTCGGAAAGAGGCATCAGGCGCAGGCGGCCGGTAATCTTGCGGTAACGGTCGTCTGTCTGCTCGGCATAAGCACGGAACTTTTCTTCCAGTGCCTGGGGTGATACACCTGGGGCAAGGCGTACCACCACCTCGAAGCCTGCGTTGTACCACACGTCCTGCCACTTACGGAAGTAATCCCCTTCGCAGATAAAGCCGAACGAGAAGTTGCTGTGCGGCAGGTCATTGACAATGGCGCAGACAGTAGCTTCCTGGTCGTTATACACAACCGTGCGCCCCAGCACATCCGTCGTGCCGAACAAGCGCCGCGCCGTCCGTTCCGTCAGGGCTACCTGGCCGTCCGTATAAAGAAAATCGGGGGTACCTGCCAAGATACGGATGCCGAAGAGATCCATGAAACAGGAGTCCAACTGCATGCTGGGGAGTTCCAGAGCAGGTTGTCCCTCCAAGCCCAACTCCCAATTCGGATAACGGGTGAAGGCACAGGCCGCCTCCACTTCGGGGAACTCCTGCTTCAACAGAGTGGAGGTCGGATAAGACACATTGGGTGAGAACCCTCCGGACTCGATGGCCGACTCGGTGTAAACCAAATACATGCGGTCGGCCGCTTCGTAACGGCTGTCGAACGATGCTTCGTAGCGCATCCACAGGTTGGCAAAGGCGAAGCAGGCAAAGCCAACGGCTATCCCCACCACATTGACGGCGGTCTGCATGCGGTACTTCAGCAGGTTGCGCCAGGCGATTTTCAGGTAATGTAGTATCATATCTTTATTTTTTTATTATTTATGCGAATCAGGAGTTAAAGGAGTTATCGCTTCGCTGGGAGTTAAGAAGTTAAGCCGAATGCTCCGACTAAAGCTCGATATACGCTCCTTGTATCCGGAGTTACAATAGCATTTGGCTTAACTCCTGAACGGAGCGAAGTGGAGTGCTAACTTCTTTAACTTCTTAACTCCTGATTGGCATTATTATTCACTCTTTATCACTTCCGCCGGATTCTCGTTAGCCGCCCGCCACACGCGCCAGCCGATGCAGAGGGCTACCAGCAGCGCCATGCCGAGGAAGATGACGGCATAGAGCCACCAGCTGAGGGGCGTCTGCTCCACATAACTCTCCAGCCAGCGTTTCATCAGCACGTAGCCCACGGGGAAAGCTACCACGGCAGCTGCGGCGAGCAGCAACAGGTATTCGCGGGCAAAGAGGCCGAGGATGTCCCCCACCCGTGCCCCGTTCACCTTGCGGATGGCCACCTCCTTGCGGCGGCGTTCGCAGCTCAGGGTAATCATGGAGAAGATGCCGAAAGCAGATACCAGGATGCAGACGGTGGAGACAAAGGCCAGCAGACGGAGAAGCAGATGTTCCGACTGTAAGTACTCTTGATACAAGTCCTCAGTACGTTCCAGGTCGTAACGTTGCAGTCCATGTTTCTGTGACAACAGCTCCAAATCTTTTTGTAGTTCTTTATAGTATCCGTCTTGATATTTGATGAGAATCCGTCCGTTATGAGAATCCATGAATCCCATTGCTGCCATTTCCTCTTTCCATCCCAAACCATTTTCACCAATAAACAACATAGGTTGGACAGGCATTGTGGGCGCATTGATATGGAAATCCTTCAACAGCCCTACGATTTCCAATGTCTTTCCCTTTACCGTAAGGTGTTTACCTATTGGTTGGCGTATGGCCATCATACGTGCTGCCGTTTCATTGATAACGGCATAGCGTTTGTCGGTTGGTGTCATCATATGCCCTTCCAGTAACTTCATGCCATAAAAGTCGGTAAAGGCACCACTTTCCTGCGGCATCACCATTTGTATGGGGGTTTCATCCAGGCGACGTCCGTCCCAGTCTGTTACCTCACCCCGCATAATTGCTGGCTGTGCGAGAAGACTCCAATGATTGTCTATAGTCTGAGTAACGTAGGAAAGACGTGCTATATCATCTCGCAAGGCTGCTATATTTTTAAAGATGTTTTCCGTGTCGTTCATTCTTACTACCAGGAGCGAGGCTATGTTTTTGCGTTCCCATCCCAAGTCTGTATTGGACAAGTAATATAATTGTTTCATCAGTACAGCCGTCACGAAGACGAAAAAGATACTGACGCTCATCTGCAAGCCTATACTGAATGGACGGAAGAAACTACGTCCGGTTTGACAGATATTTCGAATACGGACAATGAATGGCAATAGCATTAACCAAGACAACAGTAGCACCGGCAGGAAAAAAGAAAAGGCTTCCTTATAGACCGTTCCACTGATGCCTGACATACTGCGGAAAGAGGGTAAGATGATTTCTACCAATACCATCCCTAACAATCCGGCAAACAATACCAATGCTGTATATTCTGTACCGAAAAGCAGGAATAGACTTCTACGGGAAGAACCGTTGACGCGGCGAAGCTGTATCTCGCGGTTGCGTATCCTCATGCGTACTACGAACAACGATAAATAGTTGAACAAGGTGACAATGATTACTAGTCCTCCGATTGTGGAGAACATTAACAGATACGTGAATCTGACTGTCTGCTCCGTATTGATCTTTGAACAACGGTATTTCGTTAATGGCATCCATTGTATATTCTTAAATGGAAATGCCTCCTTTCCATCCTTTATTTGTCGAAACGCTTCCAGCTTACGGCTTAGTGTCTCTATATCTGCATCTTCCCGTAAGCGGATGAGGAGTGGATTGCCAGAACTGGCGAGATATTTGTTCCCTTCGCTTGTCCAGTAATCAAAGGTTAAATTGCTGTGAGGTAGTGCAGAGATGATAGCCCCAACAGTCACTTTCCGGAAAATTCTTAATTCTTTTCCTATGACATCAGTTGTACCATACAGACGCAAAGCTGTTTCTTCTGTTATTGCTATTTTCCGGTCGTTATGTAGAAAATCTGTATCACCCGATAAGACCTTAATACCAAACAAATTCATGAAAGTGGTGTCTGCTACCAGGCCAGTCACTTTGATGGGTACTTGTCCTTCAACCTCCAACTCCCGATTCTTTGTTCGTCTGATACCACACACAGTTTCTACTTCTGGGAAATTCTCTTTTAGCAGGGGGATAACATCTGTTGTCTGCAAATCATATCCACCCGTGTGTGTTGTACTGATTCGATAGGCCAAATAGATTCGGTCTGCGCCTTCATGGTAGTTGTCGTAACTCAGTTCATAACGCATCCACATGGCTGACAAGGCAAAGCAGGCAAAGCCAACAGCCAATCCAAATATATTGACGAAACTCTGCATGCGGTACTTCAGCAGGTTGCGCCAGGCGATTTTAAGGTAGTGTAGTATCATATTTGTCTATTTTTCTTATTATTCTCTTTTCACCACTTCCGCCGGATTTTCGTTCGCCGTCTTCCAGATGCGGTGACCGATGCTGGCAGCCACACAGACGGCAATGCCGGCAAAGATAAGCAGAAATGGTAGTACACCGATTTCTACCTGACGGTTATAATTCTCTATCCAGCGCTTCATCGCCCACCAGGCGGCGGGGAAAGCGATCAGTGAGGAAACGACCAACAGCAGGGCATATTCGCGGAAGAACAGGGCGAGGATGTCTCTCACCGTGGCGCTATTCACCTTGCGGATGGCAATCTCCTTGCGGCGCCGTTCGCAGGCCAGCGTCACCAGCGAGTAGATGCCGAAGATGGAGATGAGGATACACACCACCGACGAGAACCCGAGCAGCGATGACAGGGCGTCTTCCGACTTCAGATAGTTGTTGTAACATTCTTCTTCGCTATAAAGGAAGAGCTTGCGGTCGGGCAGTTCGGCTCGCTGCATCTCCTCGATGCGACGGCGGCATTCGTCCCACGTACCCGGACGGTATTTGAAGAGGACGAAGCAACGGGCATGCATCCACTCCATCCGGTCGGTGTTGACAAATATCGTGTTGGGCAGTTCGGCGGTGGGCGACTTGTAAGCACAGTCCTTCACCACGCCGATGACGGTCATCGGCTCTGATTCTCGGTTGACGAAGAACAGTTGTTTGCCTACTGCCTCTTCGGGACTCCAGCCCATGCGGCGGGCCGTACTCTCCATGATGTTCACCTGCCGGTACTCCGACTTGGCCGATACCCATTCACCGGCCAGCAGCTGCATGTCGTAGAAGCGGAAGAACTCTTCACCGGCCAGCACTTCGTCGAAAGTCAAAGGCTGCTCCAGTCGGCCTTCCATGCCCGTACATCCATCTATCTGGTACGATGAGTAGGCTCCCATGCCCAGCAGCGGCCAATAGACTGGGCGTACCACTTCCGTCACCATAGGCAGAGCCTTGATTTTCTCGGCCCATACGTTCATGTCCACACCCATCCAGATGCTCATGGCCGCCCGTCCGCGATAGTCCAGCCCTGTATCCACCCGGCGCAGGTGGTGCAGCTGCATCTGCATGGCCACCGTACAGAAGATGAAGGCCAGGCAGACCGTCAGCTGCAGAACGACACTCCCTTTGCGCCAGGCCGTGCCCGAGAGGGCGTTACCCGTATGGATGTTTCCGTGCAACGACCGCTTCTGGAACAGCCACACCGACAGGACAACAACGGCCATCATGGCTGCCGAGACGCACGTAATGTAGAGCAACGCCGAACGATAGACCGAGAAATCGGCGTCCTGAATGAGAGAATAGCGCAGGAAAGCCGGCATCAGCAATTCCACCAGCACCATGCCCACCATCAGCGAGGCCAGCACGGTGAGCAGAAAATCGGTGCAGAGTAGGGCCACCAGCGAACGCAGGCCTGCTCCGCAGATCTGCCGCAAAGCCATTTCCCTGCGACGCGTACGGAAGCGGTCGGCGTAGATGGTCAGGTAATTGAGGAAGGCACAGACGATGATGAGCACCCCCACGGCGGCAAACCAGGTGATGTAACGGAACTGCACCGTCTGGTTGTTTTTGGTAATGAAACCTTCCGTGGCACGAAGACCCGTCAGCGGTTCCAGATAGAAACGGGTCAGTCCTGTAGTTGCTTGATATTTGCTTTGGGTCAGTTCTTCGGGGAAGTGGGCATTCATCTTCTCCAGCAGACGGGAAACATCCGTACCCGGCTTCACCTTGACAAGCGTCCGGTAGGTATAGTCGTCCCAGCCTGTCCAGCCGTTTCCGTTGCCCAGGAAGGCGTAGGGGAAATTGGTGTGTGCTCCCCAGTCGCTCACGACAGAGCCGATGGTGTATTCCTTGTTCCAGTTGGCGTCGGTCACCGTCTGGCCGATGACATCCGTTGTGCCGAACAGCAGGCGTGCGGTTTTCTCAGTAATGGCGATACGGTTGCCTGCCGCACCGGCGGAGCGGAGGAAACTCTCGTCACCGTCCAGCGTCCGGATATCCAGCATACGCAGGGCGGTTGTGTCGGGCATGAGCATGGGAAGCTCCAGCATCCGGTTGTCTTTTACGACAAAAAGCATACTTGTTTCAAACAGACAATAGTCCTCAATCTCCGAATAGTGTTCTTTCAGGTAACGGCCCAGCGCTTGGGGCGTGTAGCTTGCGGAGGAGCCTCCGAAACTGTCATCGTTCACCCCGACCAGATACAGGCGGTCGGCATCGCGGTGAAAACTGTCATAAGTCATCTCGTAATGCACCCAGAAGGCTGAAAGGGCAAAGCAGGCCAGGCCCACAGCCAGTCCCAGGATGCTGACGACGCTCTGTGTGCGGTATTTCAGCAGGTTGCGCCAGGCGATTTTCAGGTAGTGTAGTATCATATCTTTGTTTTTTAATTATCATTCTCTCTTTATCACCTCCGCCGGATTGAGTCTCATGACTTGCCAAATCTTCATACCTAAGGTAACGACTACCAGACTGCCTACCGAAATGAACATCAGCAAGGGCCATTCCCAACGATAAATGCAGTCCAGGGTATAACGGCCCAGCACCGTTTTCATGGAGAGGAAAAGCAGCGGATAGACCAGCAGGAAAGTGAAGGCAAACAGCAGGATGTAAACCTTGCCGAACATCCAGGCAATGTTTCTCGGAGTGGCTCCGTTGATTTTGCGGATGGCCACTTCCTTCAGGCGGGCTACCGTGTCCATGGAGATGGCGGAGAAAATACTGAGTACCACTAACAGCAGGCTGACAACTGCCAGTACCGACATGGCCACGCGCATGGTCTTGATGATATTCAGACCTTCGTCGGACTCATCCAACATCATCAGGTCAATCGGCAGGGTGGACGGTACAAATTCGCGGCACAGGTCGTCCAGCCGCTTCAGGAAGGCAGGCAGGTCGGTCGCTTCGGTTACCTTTATATAATAGAGTTGTGCATCGGTACTGGGCATAAAAACAGAACCCGTGTATTTGGGGTCTTCCACCTCGTTGAACAATGCCTTGTAAATGCCTGCTATCCGATAATCCTTGTTATCCAGGCGGACAGTTCCCGCATTGCCGTCGGCATCCAGCAGCCGCTTGAAGGCTTCGCTTACATAAACCTCGCCTGAAGCATCATCGGGGACTACCTTCCCTTGCATCGGTATATGGAAGAAACGGAAGTAACGGGGACTGCCGCTGGACATGACGATACGGGCTATGCTCTTGTCCTTGCGTTCGTATTCGGTATAAACGTGGAAGTTGAACGGATTGGAAATGCAATAACTGATGATGTCTTCCACTTCGGGCATCTTGCGTACCTCTGTCAGAATGGGTTGTATGTTGTTTTCCAGGTATTGGGTCTTCAGGGGAAGCACCACAATCCGTTCCTGCTCCCCGTCGGACAAGGGATTATACATCTTGTCGAACAGCAATTCGTTCGACGCGAGCCAGGTCAGTGCGACACCCCCCGCAAAGAACATGGAGATGACCAGCTGCAGACCGATCATCGCATTGCGGAACGTGTGTCTTTTGCGGCTCTGCTGGAGGAAGGCATACAAGGACACCTGACGCAGCTTGCGCAGCGGGAAGCTGACAATGAGCAGACAGACCGCCACGACGACCAGATAAACCTTCAGTTGGGTCAGATAGACATCCTGCAAACGGATATCCGGCACTTCGTCCATGGGCAGAAGACTGTATGCCAGGCCGAATGTCCATTCCGTCAGCAGGAACGAGAGAAGCAGGGCGGCCGTCATCATCAGGATGACTTCCGACGCAAGCAGGCCATACAGGCCTTTGGTATCGGAACCCAGGCACTTGCGCAAGGCCAGTTCGCGCTGGCGGTTGAAGAACATCTGGATGGTGAACTTCAGGAAGTTGATTAAGCCCGACACCAGGATGAGGGAGACAACCAGCAGAAACAACAGCTTGGCAAGCAGGGTCTGTCCGTGCTGGCTACTTTCCGACTCGACCTGAAACTTTATCGGTTTGCCTTGCGAATCGGGCCAGGCAATCTTTTCCAATAAGGACCGGAAGCTGTTCAGGTCCATCTTTTCGGGCCGGTAGCAACTGGCGTACAGGATATGGTTGTCTGACGGTTTCGTTACAGGAAAGTAGCAGTCGGGAACCGTATTCGGATCTTTCCCCGTGGCCACACCTGCCACCTTGAACAATTGGCCCGACTGGTCGTTGACGACGCGCAAGGTCATGCCTGTCGGATCGGTGTTACCAAAAGCTTTCCGGGCAAAGGCTTCGGACAGCACGACGTCCGTAGGTCCGAATTCATTCGTTGCCCCCGTTACCGAAATGCCGTTGTAGGTATAGTAATAGGCGTCGGCATTGCGATAACGGACCAAGAAAGGACGCTCCTGCCCTTCCGGGTCGAAGAATACCACTTCCCGGGTACTCAATCCTTTGGAATAGGCTGTCACAGCTTCTACACCCGCATGCCGGAGTTCTTCCTCCATACGGGTAATCTGGTTGATGGAAAACGCCCAGTTGTTTGCCAACGAAAGATTCAACCGGCGGTCGTAGTGGGGACGGTGGTCGGTGGGGGCTACCGTCTCCACAAACTGATAGGTATAGCTGAAGCATACAATGCCGGCAGCCAGGCAGAGAGCCGATATCAGGCTCTGCATCTTGTACTTCATCAGGCTGCGGGCAGCCACTTTCAGGTAATGTAGTATCATTCTTTGTATCATTATTTATTCTGTGTTTATCATTCTCTCTTTATCACCTCCGCCGGATTCTGTCGCGCCGTACGCAGGATGCGGAAGATAACCGTCAGCGCCGTAACAGCTGCCACCAGAACAAAGACGCCGGTCCAGTAGAAGAAACCGCAGTCGAAGAACACGATGTACATCCGCTTCCATTGCTGCAACAGGAACCCGACCAGCGGGAAGGCCAGCAGGGCACTGACGGCCAGCAGCACGATGTACAGGCGGGCGAAGAGCAGCATGATCTGCGGTACCCCCGCTCCGTTCACCTTGCGGATGGCTACCTCCTTCTGCCGGCGTTCGGTGTCGAGCGTGATGCTCGAATAGACACCCAGCAGCGTGATGAGGATGCTGACCACGGCAAAGAACAGCACGATGTTCTTCATCGTATATTCCAGCGGCTGACGGTCGTGGATGTCGTCGAGCAACGTGCCTACCCGTACAGGCACGCTTTCGGGCAAAGCCTCACGGAGCAGTTGCTCCACCCGGGCCTTGACTTCCTGTACCTGGCCACTGTGGCACTTCAGATAGCAGTGCCCGATGTAGTCGGACGGATTGTAAGGGAGGAAGACGTAACCGATGCTCTTCGAATAGGTGTCGGTCTGGAAAGGCGCACAGATGCCGCATACGCTATAGTCGCGTTGCGAGTCGTAAAGAGGCATCCCCAGTATGTCTTTCTCCATCCGTTGCTGCCAGGTACGGTCGGCCACGATATCGGCTTCCGTCTTCGGAGCGCGTCCCTGCTCCAGCGGGATATTCATGAAGGAGAAGAAATTGGCGGGAACACGCATCACTTCAACTTCTATCCATGAGTTGTCGTTGCCTTTCTCGGTCATCATCAGGTTGCCCGACGAACCTCCCAGATAACTGACGTCTGCCAGCAGCGCATCTTCTACAGCAGCCAGACTCTTGAAGCGGCCGACCAAGCTCTGCTTTTCCGCATTGTTCAGGCAGGAGTAATCCAGCGGGATGCTGAGGATGGAAGCCTTCTCCTGCATGGAGAGGGTGTGCAGCAGGGTGTCGCTTGTCTTCTCGGACTGCAGGTAGAGGGCCGCTGACAGGGCGACAAACAGCCAGCAGAGAAAGAACTGTACCCCCAGCATGAAGTTGCGCCCCCGATGGCTCTGACGTCTGCGCCGGCCGCCATTGAGTCCGTCCTGCACCGATATGCGGCGGATGCGCAGTGTGGCCACCAGGCAGATACCTGCGCAAAGCAGTACCAGCAACCCGATGTATTGGACGGCATGACGCATGAGCAGCGACTTGCTGAACGTCATCGACATGAATTCGACGGAATAGTCCAGCCGCCCGTCGGTCACTTCGATGCCCCACAGCATCAGCAACGAGGCTGCCAGTACCACCAGCAAAGACTGTACGAAGAGCAGGGTGAAGAGCTGTCCGCCGCTGCATCCGTTCACCTTCATCACGCTGAACTCTTTCGTGCGGTTGAAGTAGGAACCGATTAGGAAATGGAAGAAGTTGAGCAGACCCACCAGCAGGATGAGCAGTCCCATGGTGCCTGTAATCCAGCTGGTGACGGACAGCTGCCTGTGCTCGTAGGGAAAGCGTCCGATGGGAAATACTTGTGCTTCATAGTCCCTGTCGTACAGCTGCCAGCTGTAGCCGCGCTGCATGAACTGCTCTTCCAACTGACGGATGTCGGCATCGGGTGCCAGCAGGGCAAAGGTGTTGCCTCCCGTCATCTCGTGACGGCTGTTGCTTTGCAGCAGGCCTTCGCTGTCGTTCAGCACCAGCATGTCCATCGTTTCCATGAAGTGGAGGGAATTGTTGAGCGGCGTGTCGTCCATGACGGCCTGCACGGTATAGGTGATGCCTCCGTCGTGGGGAGTGACCGATGGCGAGGTGGGCAGCCGGCGGGTCATGACACATGTCTTTCCGATGGCTTCGGCCTCGCTGCCGAAGATGCGGACGGCCGTCGAACGGCTCATCACCAGCGCATTGGGCGTATGGCTGGCCCCCTCCCAGCTTCCGGCCACGATGCGGGGCGTAAAGATGCGGGCATAGAGGCTGTCCGTCTCCATCCGCTTCAACTCGTAGGGCAAGGTCTTGCCGGGCCTTACCTCGATGTCGAAGGGCATTTGGCGGGGATAGGTGACAAACGAAAGGGCCTCTACCCCCTTTGCCCAGCCGCGCATGTCCTCGCAGAGCGGTGCGGGCGTGCCGGAGAAATAATGGTCCTGTTCGCTATCGTACAAACTAATCTGTATAATCCGCTTGTAGTTGTCGAAACAATGGTTGGCGGACTGTATGAAACGGCTGCAATACAGGCAGACGCAGAAGCTGAACAGGCCCACAGCCAGTCCGATGATGGAAATGACGTTCTGCGTTCTGTATTTCAGCAGGTTTCTGATGGCAAGTGTAACGTAATGTAGTATCATATTTCTATTCTATCATATTCTTCTTATTGCTCTTCTTTCGAAGCGTTTCTAAGATTATTCCAAAGTCAGGATGGAAGTTCCGTTTACAACACCAGCTCCTCGGCATCGCCAAAGTTATCGTATCCGGTCGTAATCACCCAGTCGCCGGGCTGGAGGCCGTCGGTCACTTCGTATTGCTGCGGGTTCTGTCGGCCGATGGTGAGAGGCACGCGCACGGCACGCGTCTTGTCCTTGTTCAGCTTGTAGATCCACTGCCCGCCCGTAGCCTGGTAGAAGTTGCCGCGGGGAATGACGAGGGCGTCTTCGGGCTGTCCCAGCTCGATCTGTACGCGGAAGCTCTTGCCCACGCGGACGTTGTCGGGCATGTCGGCGGTGAAGACGAGATCGACGTCGAACATGCGGTCCTTCACCTCGGGCACCACCTTGGTGATCTTCAGCGGATAGCGCTTGCCCTGATAGAGGATGGTGGCGGGCAGGCCGGTGGTGATGCGGTCGATGTAGTATTCGCTGAGCGAGGTATGGACCTTGAACTGGTCGAGCACCTTGATTTCGCCGATGCTCTCGCCGGACTGTACCTGCTGGCCGGGCGTCACGCTGACGAAGCTGAGCTGCCCGCTGATGGGGGCGCACACCACCAGGTCGTTCAAGCGCTGGCGCGAACGTTCGTACTTCTTCTGTTCGCGGTCGCGGTCGTTCAGCAGCAGGTCGCGGCGGATGATGGAGACGGCTGAGTCGTGGCGCAGGCTCTGGCGTTGCAGGCGGGCAGTCTTCTCCTTGTAGCGGTATTCGTCTTCGGACACCTGAAGCTGGGCCTTGCTCTTGATGCCCATGCGGAACTCTTCTTTCTCCAGCTCGAAGCTCTTGCGCAGCTTCTCCAGTTCGTAGTCGGTCTGCAGGGCCTGCTGTTGCAGGGTAAGGCTCTGCTGTTCCATCTCGATTTCTTTCTCGCGGTAGGTGATGAGTTGCTTCTCCCACTCGTCGCGCTGGTCTTCGATGGTGCGCAGCAGGTCGAGGTTCTCCAGCACGAGGATGGTGTCGCCCTGCTTCATCATGTTGCCCTCCTCGCCCACGATGCGGCTCACGCTGCCCGCCTCGCGGGCGTTGACCTTGATGGTGAGGATGGGCTGTACGAGTCCTTCGACGTCAACATACTCCATGAACTTGTCGTTTTTCACTTCGGCCATCTGCAGGTTCTCGGGGTCGATACGCAGCTTGCGCGGTCCGGCCGAGAGGATGATGACGTAAATCAGGAAGGCGGTAAAGACCACTCCGCCTGCCAGGTAGTAACGGTAACGGATGTACCAGGGTTTCTTTTCAAGTTTGATATCCATAATCGTATGGTGTTTTTATATTTTTAATTACAAGTGATGCGAAATGTTCATGGCGGTATAGGATTGAGAGGGGCTCAGTCCTACACTGAGGGTATCTCTATCCTGCACTGAGGTCGCCTCAGTGCAGGATAGAGGGTCGTTGTTCGTATCTTGTTCATATACAGCTACTTGCTATTGTTTCTGTTCTTGGTTATAATAATTTACATTTGTCGGGCCGGCCTGTTGTCGGAAGGGGGGCGGAACGTTATTTTAACAGTGCCTCCAGGTCTTCTTCCAACGGGCGGTTTTGCCCGAAGTCGTAGAGCGTGAGGCTGCGCAGGGTGTAGTACAGGCTCCAGTAGTCGTAGAGAGCCGTCACGTAACTCCGGCGGGCGGCATCCTTCTCGGTGATGGAGGCGTTGAGGTCGAGTACGGTGGACTGTCCCAGCAGGTAGAGGCGGCGGGCCACGTCGGCACGGCGCTGGGCTGTGGCGTCTGTGCGGGCAGCAATGTGGACGCGCTGGGCCTGTAGGTTGAACTGCTTTACCAGTTTGCGGATGTTCAGGTCGAAGTCGGTCTTGTCTTGTTCCACTTGCGTCTGAACCAGGTCGCGGTTGCTCTTGGCCACCCGTACCTGTCCCTTGCCGCGCCCCCAGTCGAGGATGGGCAGCGAGATGCCGAGGCTGACGTACTGCTGGTCCATGGGGTCGCGCCAGGCGTTCTTCCAGCGGTCGGCCGTCTGTGTCAGACCGAAGCGCAGGTAGATGTCCGCCTTCAGGCCGGCGTTGGCTCGGGCTTGGGCCACGGCACTCTCACTCTCTATCTTGCGGCGCTGCATGTTTTCGATGTCGGGACTGTTCTGGGCGGCCAGCAGTAGCGCCTCGTTGAGGTCGATTTGAAGATCGGGCACAAAGTCCTCGATGCGGACCTTCAGCTCCACGTCCTGCTGGATGCCCAGGTACGAACGGAGCTCCTGCATGGCGTTGTCCACCTCGATGCGGGCGTTCATGCGGTTGGTCTCTTCGGTGAGTTTGTTTATTTCGAGTTGCAGCATCTCGTTCTCGCTGATGGTGCCGATGTCGTAACGGCCGCGTGCATATATATATAAGGTGTCGGCGTTGGCGTAGTTGGTGCTGGCTATCTCATAATTGCTTTGCGCCGTGGCCAGGGCGAAGAATTTCTCTGTGGCGGCGGCGGCTACCAGCTCCAGCGTTTCGACGTATCGCTTGCGAGCCTCGCGATAACGCACGGGTTCGATGCGGCGGTCCCACTTCAGCGAGTTGTAGCCGAAGAGTGATTGCCTGTAGCCGATGTTGATGGGGGAAGTCTGATAGGAATGGCTCTTGTCGCTGAAGAGGTCGATGCGTTGTGCCGATGTCTCCACGAAGAAGGTACCGCCTGTCCAGGGCACGTTCTGCGTCAGGCTCAGGGTCAGGTCACTGGCGAGCAGGTTCTGCTCCACGAACTTCACGCTTCCGTCGCCCAGTGTCACCTTGTTGATGGCGCGGTCCAGGTAAGGATTAGACGTCAGCGTCAGGTTGGGCAGGTAGTTGGCGCGGTAGTAGCGATAGTTCCAGTAGGAAGAACGGAAGCTGTGGCGGGCACTCTGTGCGTCGGGCGACTGCTCCTGCGCGTGGCGGATGGTCTGCTGCAAGGTCAGCTCTAGGGTCTCCTGGGCGTGGAGGACTGTTCCCATGCCGCAAGTGGCCGCTATCAGTAAAAGGATACGTTTGAACATAGTTTTTCCTGTTTTTGCCAGGATACTATCAAATATTGTGCCAAACTGTTAAGTGCTTGTTACACAGGAAACAGGCTGTTTCTGTCCTGAAGAATGTGCGTGCACTATCGCACAAAAATAGTGCGGAAGCGCACGCACAGCACACGGATATTATGCGTATCTTTGTCCCAGCACACAATGTATCATGATTATGGAAAAACTTGGTAAGATATTGGTTGTGGACGACAACGAGGACGTGCTCTTCGCCCTCAACCTGCTGCTTGAGCCTTATGCCGAAAAGATAAAGGTCATCACCGGCCCCGAACGGCTGGAATATTTCATGACCACTTTCCAGCCCGATATCGTTCTGCTGGATATGAATTTCAGCCGTGACGTGGTGAGCGGTCAGGAAGGCTTCGATTGCCTGAAACAGATTTTGCACATCGACCCGCAGGCGGTGGTTATCTTCATGACCGCTTACTCGGACACCGACAAGGCTGTGCGTGCCATCAAGGCGGGGGCTACGGACTTCATTCCCAAACCCTGGGAGAAGGAAAAGTTGCTGGCCACCCTCTCCTCGGGCATGAAGCTGCGCCGCTCGCAACGTGAAGTAAACCTGCTGAAGGAGCAGGTGGAGGCCCTGAGCGACGGCAATGCCGACGAACGCATCATCGGCGAATCGGATGCCATGCGGGCCATTTTCGACACGGTGGACAAGCTGCGCGACACGGATGCCAACATCCTGATTTTGGGCGAGAACGGCACAGGCAAGGATGTCATCGCCCGCCTGCTCTACCGCCATTCGCCCCGCTCGGGAAAGCCTTTCGTCACCATCGACCTGGGTAGTATCCCCGAACAGTTGTTCGAAAGCGAACTTTTCGGTTACGAGAAAGGTGCCTTCACCGATGCCCGCAAGGCCAAGGCGGGTCGCATGGAGGTGGCCACGGGCGGCACGCTCTTTCTGGACGAGATAGGCAACCTGTCTCTGCCCATGCAGGCCAAGCTGCTCACCGCCATCGAGAAGCGGCAGATCAGCCGGCTGGGCAGCACGCAGAGTACGCCCATCGACGTGCGCCTTATCTGCGCCACCAATGCCGACATCCGCCGCATGGTGGAGGAGGAACGTTTCCGCCAGGACCTGCTCTACCGCATCAATACCATCGAGCTGCACATCCCGCCTCTGCGCGAGCGCGGCAACGACATCCTGCTGCTGGCCGACCACTTCCTGCAGCGCTATGCCCGCAAGTACCAGAAGGAAATGCGCGGCCTGACACGTGAGGCCAAGAGCAAGCTGCTGAAATATGCCTGGCCGGGCAACGTGCGCGAACTGCAACACACCATGGAGCGTGCCGTTATCCTGGGTGATGGCTCCCTGTTACGTCCTGAGAATTTTGTCTTCCAGGTCTCTCCCGCCTCCCGTCCACGCAAGGAGGAAAAGGAGGTACTCAATCTGGAGCAGCTGGAGCGGCAGGCCGTGGAGCGTGCCATGCGCCTGAGCGAGGGAAACATGACAAAGGCAGCCGAATACCTGGGCATTACGAGATTTGCCTTATACCGGAAAATTGAAAAATTAGGCTTATGAGACGTTATTCACTCATTGTGATTCTCCACATTCTTGTCATCGCTCTGCTGGCGGTAGGACTCTACTTGCTGGCTGTCAGGGGGCTGTGGTTCAGTGCCCTGATGGTATTCTTTGTGCTGGTGGTCACGGGTTTTAACCTTTACCGCATGCAGATGGTACAGATACGCATGATGCGCCATTTGGCCGAAAGCCTGCGTTTCGATGACATGATGCTCTCTTTTCGCTCCCCTTATCGCAACCGTTCGATGGAGCAGATGGTGGACGAACTGTCCGAAGCCATGCGAAACTTCCGCATGCACGTGCTGGAACACAACGAGATGGCTGCCTGGCAGAAGCTGATACGTGTGCTGACGCACGAAATCATGAACTCGCTGACGCCTATCATTTCCCTGTCCGAAACGCTGTGCGAACGTGAAGTGGACGAACGTAGCTATAGCCTGATGCATCAGGGAATGCAAACCATTCACCGGCGTAGCAAGGGATTGCTGGAGTTTGTGGAGAATTATCGAAAACTGACCCGCCTGCCTGCTCCTGTGCGCCGTCCGGTATTGCTTACTGAGTTGTTGATGGACCTGCGCAAGCTTTTTCCCGAAGAATACATCCACATTGAGTCTCCGGCCGAAGAACGTACTTTGCAGATAGACCGTACACAGATTGAGCAGGTACTCATCAATCTGATAAAGAATGCGCGTGAAGCGTGTGCTAAATGCGAACATCCTTTGATTGAGGTGAAAGTGCTGCCTGCACAGTCATGGCAATGCCGTATTATTGTCAGTGACAACGGTGAGGGGATTTTGCCTGAGGTGCTGGACAAGGTTTTTGTTCCTTTCTTTACCACTAAATCCGGAGGGCAGGGGATAGGCTTGAGCTTGTGCAAACAAATCATGAACCGCCATGGCGGGAACATTACGGTGCAGTCTGCCGTGGGGCAGGGGTCCTGTTTCACCCTCCTGTTCGGATGAAAAAGGAACGGGGATACTCTTTCGCAGAGCGTCCCCGTTCTTTCTGATACTTAGAAATAATTTGCTTATTTCTTAGAGTCCTCCGGTGCTGCCGCATTCTTTTTCATCAGCTTGTAAGCAATCGGCGAAGCGATGAACAAAGAGGAGAAGGTTCCGAATACTACACCCAAAATCATGGCGAACGAGAAGCTGCGGATGCTCTCTCCACCCAAGATAAAGATTACAACCAGCACAATCAACGTAGACGAACCGGTGAACAACGTACGGGTCAACGTGGAATTCAGTGAGTCGTTGAACAACTGGAACGTACTGCGCTTGGGATAGAGGTGGAAGTATTCGCGTACACGGTCGAAGATTACCACCTTATCGTTGATGGAGTAACCGATAGCGGTCAGGATGGCGCCGATAAAGGTTTGGTCTATCTCCATGGAGAACGGAAGAATGTTCCAGAACATGGAGTACACGCCCAATATCAGGATGGTATCGAATGTCAATGCGGCGATAGAACCTACACTATAAGCGATGTTGCGGAAACGGAAGAGAATGTAGAGACCGATGCCCAGCACGGCAAAGATAACGGCCCATACGGCTGCCACCTTGAGGTCGTCAGCAATGCTCGGACCTACCTTCTGCGAACTGATGATGCTACCGCCTGTGTGGTTATCACGGTCGATAAAGGTTTCCAACGAGATATTCTTCGTAAGCAACGGTTTCAACACCTCGTACAGTTTGGCTTCGATTTCAGAGTCTACGTTATTGCCTTCTTCGTTGATGCGGTAGTTGGTGCTGATACGAACTGTCTTGCCGTCTGTACCGATGGCGATAACCGTCACGTTGGCATCCTCAAACTGTCCTTCCATCAATTCACGCACTTGTTCGGGTTCGATAGACTGTTCAAAACGTACCTGATAGTTGCGGCCGCCGGTGAAGTCAATACTTTGGCTCAATCCTCGAATAAAGAGGAAGCCTACGCAAATCAAAACGATGATTAATCCGCTAGAAAGCCATGTTTTATTGTACTTCATGAAGTTATATTTCGTATCTTGTAGTACGCCTTTAGACAGACGGGTCTCAAACGTAAGGTTCAACCACTTGTCTTTGTTCATGAAGTGCTCGAATACGAGGCGCGTCATAAACACGGCGGTAAAGAACGAAATGGCGATACCGATAATCAGCGTCGTTGCAAATCCACGAATAGGTCCTGTACCGAAGTAGAACAGAATGACGCCGGTGATGATAGACGTAAAGTTAGAGTCGAAGATGGCGGAGAAGGCATTGGAATAACCGTCTTTCAAGGCATCTTTTACTTTCTTACCTAGTCGAAGTTCTTCTTTGGTACGCTCGAAAATCAACACGTTGGCATCCACCGCCATACCCAGTGACAATACCAAACCGGCGATACCGGACATGGTCAATGCGGCCTGGAAGGAAGAAAGGATACCGAGAGTGAAGAAGAAGTTGAGCAACAGGGCGCCGTTGGCAACCATACCGGCTGTGAAACCGTACATGGAGCACACGTATACCATCAGCAGGATGAAGGCGACGATGCAGGAAATGATACCGGCTTCGATAGACTCCTGACCCAGTGACGGTCCTACAATATCTTCCTGAACAATGTGAGCCGGGGCAGGCATCTTACCGGACTTCAGCACGTTGGCCAAGTCTTTGGCTTCTTCGGGAGTGAAGTGACCGGTGATTTCTGAATTACCTCCGGTGATTTCGTTGATTACGTTCGGGGCTGAATATACATAGCCGTCCAATACGATGGCAATGCTTTTGCCGATATTCTGCTTGGTCAGCAAGGCCCAGCGGCGTGCACCGTCCGTATTCATGGACATGCTGACAGAGGGCTTGCCATATTGGTCGAAGTCGTCCTTGGCGTCTACAATAACATCGCCTTCCAATGGAGCACGGCCATTACGCTCGGTGGCCCGGATGGCATACAGTTCGTAGGTCTGCTTTTTCGGATCAAAGGAAGCGGCGGCTACACCCCATTTCAAACGAAGATCTTTGGGCAGTTCGGCCTGGACCTCGCGCATGGCCAGATAGCTGTTGATGGTAGCTGTATCTTTGGCCAATGCGTAGCCCACAACAGGACCTTCAGCCGGATTGACCTGCATGACGGCCAGTAACGGATGCTCTTTCTTGTATTGTTCCATTCCGGCTTCCTGAGATGCAGTTTCGCCTTTCAGGGCAGCGGCCAGGCTGTCGGTTGCGCTTGTTGCGGCAACGGCAGCAGTTGTGTCGATGGCAACGGCTGTATTGGTCGTATCATTGGCGGCCAGCAGGTTGCGCAGCTTGGCATCGGCCGACTGCATATAAGGAGCGATTTCGTTGGCGTTGTAAGTTTCCCAGAATTCCAGATTTGCAGAACCTTGTAACAATTTTCTTACACGTTCAGGTTCTTTGATACCCGGAAGTTCTACCATGATACGTCCCATTTTGTCTTCCAGACTTTGGATGTTGGGCTGGACGACACCGAAGCGGTCGATACGGGTGCGGAGTACATTGTATGAATTGCCTACAGCGGCTTTTACTTCTTCGCGCAGTACTTTTTCTACTTCTGCGTCAGTCGACTTCTGATTGACTTTGTCTTTCAGTTGCTGGGTAGCGAACAGTTGTGCCAACGGTGCGTCGGGGGCAAGGCGGTGATATTCGCGGATGAACAGTGTGATGACGTCATCCTGGCTGGTAGTAGCCTGCTGAGCGGCTGTAGCCAGTGCCTGGTTGAATGTCTCATCAGACTTGTTGTCTGCCAGTGCCTTGATGACATCGGGTACAGAAACTTCCAGGATGACGTTCATACCACCCTTCAGGTCCAGACCCAAACTGATTTCCATCTCTCTACAATCTTTCAGGCTCCAGTTCCATAACCAAACCTTTTCATTGGCCAGTGAGTCCAAGTAGCTTTGCTCCACTCTCGGATCTCCGTTTGCTATCTCCCGTGCTTTGTTTGTGTAGTGGCGGGTAACAAAAGAGAACGATAAGTAGAACACGCATACCAAGGTCAGCAGTATGGCAAAAGCCTTTACAAATCCTTTGTTTTGCATGTTACTTTTAGTTTATTATGATTACTTTATTGATTAATTTCTACGCATTTACAAGGCTGCAAATATAGTTCTTTTTTCACAATATATTACTTCGTGGCCTTATTTTTTTAAATCTCAGAAGCCTTGACGCTGTTATTTCTCTTTGAAAGTGAAGTAACACCAGATGGGATAGTGGTCAGAATCTTTGATGCTTTTATCCACTGTACAGTTATAAGTTTGCAGATTTTTGCTGGTCAGAATATGGTCGATACGGAAGTAGAACTTATTCTGATTGTATGAGATTCCTAATCCCTGTCCCGATTGGGTGAAGGCATCATTCAAATCATGACCTGCCACACGGTGGGTATAGGAAATGGGGGTGTCGTTGAAGTCTCCGCAGACGATGACGGAGGGATGTTTGGACTGCTTGACAGCTTGTGCGATGGCATCGGCTTGCGGAGCACGTATGGCCGAAGCCTCGGCCAGCTTACCCAACAGAAGCCGTAGGCCACTTTCTACCTTTTCACGTTCGGGGGCAGATAGTATGTCCTCATAAACCACTTTGTCTTGTTTGGTCAGTTTGTTTGATTCCAAATGGTTATTGATAATGGTCACTGTGTCTTTCCCGATCTTTAATTCATAGACAAAAGAACCGTTGTAGTCACTCTGATATTTCAATTGTCTGACAGACAAGACGGGATATTTTGAAAAGATAGCCATACGGTTAGTTGTGGCTTGTGCATCGCCCAGCTTGCTGATATGGTGATAAGGGTATGCTTTCAAAGCGCGTTCAATATCTTTTTGTGTCAGATGACGATGTGAGTCGGACGTGGCATATTCTTGCAGACACAGGATGTCGGCTTTGCTGTTTTGCAGATAGGTGAGGATAGGGTTCTTTCCGTCTTTCTTGACGCATCCGTCGAACCCCATAACGTTGTATGAAAGAATTTTTAGGCTTCCTTCCGGCAGGTGGTCGGTGTGGAAGTTAACGGGCAGATAAGTCCGTATCTGCGGATACGCCAGCAGCATGCCTGCCAGAGGCAGTAAGGCTAGTCGGTATCGTTGGATAACCAGCCAGAATAGCAGGAAACAGACGTTCAGTAACAGGAAAATGGGGAAGGCCAATCCTAGGCAGGAACGTAGCGGATGTATGGTGGGCTGGATATAGGGGCTGTAGGCCGAAAGCAGGAAAGCAGCTGTACATGCGGCATTGACAGCTCCGATGGCAACGGCCATTACATTTCGAATGATTTTCATGCGGATAATTTATCTTTTACTGGCATCGAAGAGACTTTTTTTCTCATCGGCGGTCAGGCTTTCGTAGCCTGATTTCTTCAGCTTGTCCAGGATGCGGTCTATTTCGTCAAACTGGCTTTTCTTTCGTGCATTATAGTCGTAGTCTTTCTGACGGTTACCGCCATAATGGATTTTCATCTTGGGTTTTCGGGTACGTGGTGAGAAAAACTCGGTAAAGGTATCCAGTGTGCGGTTAATCCATGCGGTGATATCCCTTCCTTTGTTAAGGGAGGCGGCAAACCAAAGGCCGGCGAGAGCACCTCCCAGGTGGGAAATGTGTCCGCCTGCATTGCTCGAAGTGATAAAGAATAGATCCATTCCGATAACAATCAGGGCCAGATACTTTAATCGTACTGTGCCGAGCAGGAGAAGGGATATTGGATAGTTGGGCTCCCGATAGGCCGTAGCGGCTACGATGGCCAATACTGAGGCGGAAGCTCCCAGCAGAAAAGAACCTTCTATCATGTACTGGAAGTAGGGGAAAATGTTGTAGGCCGTCATGTAGAGCAGGCCGCCGCAGATACCTCCTAACAGATAGACTCCTCGTAAGTGTTTGGCTGAGAAGAATAGCAGGAACATTTTGCCAAACCAATAAAGCCACAGCATATTGAAGAGGATATGAAAAAATCCTGCATGCATGAACATGTAGGTCAGCAAAGTCCAGGGCTGTATAATGAATCGGCTGAATGATGCGGGCAGTTCCAGCCAGCTAAGTCCTCCGTCCAGTGAGTAATTGAATAGTTGCAGCAGTACTCCACACACCGTCACCAGTATGAAAACAGTCACATTGATGTAGATCAGTTGCAGGCAGATGTTACCTTTCTGATATTTTTCTTTCAGTTCAGTTATAATAGTAGCCATTTCCTCTGTTCTTTTTTCTCCAGTACATTATCAGAATAAATCCGAAAATCATGCCTCCCAGGTGTGCGAAGTGAGCCACGTTATCACCGGCACTGTTAGCCAGTCCCGAATACAACTCTATCAGCGCATAGCCCATAACAAAGTATTTGGCCTTGATAGGCATTGGTAGCGGGAAGATGAACATGGGCTGGTTGGGAAACAGCATGCCGAATCCCAGCAGGATGGCATATACCGCGCCCGAGGCTCCCACTGTGGATGAGTTCAGCACCAGGTTCAGGCTGGCCATGGAGGGATCGACGAAATTCATGCTCGAACGCAGTGCCTTGGAACCTTCTTCAAAGACAGCCTGGATGGCCTCTGGGCTCATACCAGACTCGATGGTGAAGTAGCGGACGGCAGTTACGGTCTCCTGTATCAGACCTGCACCGATACCACAAATCATGTAATAGACCAAAAAGCGCTTGGGACCCCATACTTGCTCCAGAATACGCCCGAACATCCATACGGCAAACATGTTGAAGAATACATGGGTGAAACCGGCATGCATGAACATGTAGGTGATGAGTTGGCCGACATTGAAGCGGTCGGATAATACAAAGTGCAGCCCTAGGTAATCGGCCAGGTCAATTCCGTAACTTTCGGCCACAAACGTGCCGAGAAACATCAGGGCATTGATGATCAGCAGATTTTTAGTGACTGTAGGGATATTGTTCATATGGAAGTTTTTTGATATATTGGAGTGCAAAAATAGTGAAAGGTAAAAGTAATACAAAATAAGCCGGCCTATTTTTATTACCTTATTACCCCGCATCTTATTTTTGTGCACCAAAAATACGAATTAATTCTGTTATGTAACAGAAAAAAGCTGCATTGTTGATTCTTTTTCAGCTTTTAAATGTTTTTTCTTTCCTTTTTATTTGATATTCAGAATATTTGCCATATTTTTGTAGGGATAGCTTCAGATTGCTTCTTTTGTATAACAATAATTATTATTTAGGTAAAGGTTATGAATAAAGCTGAATTGATTAATGCCATGGCTGGCAATGCCGATATGACGAAGGCTGATGCGGCGAAGGCGCTGAATGCGTTTCTGGAAGTTGTGACGGACGCATTGAAGAGAGGAGAAAAGGTTACATTAGTAGGTTTTGGAACATTTTCGGTAACCGAAAGGGCTGCCCGTATGGGTATTAATCCGACAAACAAACAGCCGATTGAAATTCCTGCCAAGAAGGCTGTGAAGTTTAAGGCAGGTACGGAGCTGTCATTCGAGTAATCGTGGGACAGAGCCATATTTAATCGTTTTTAGGGAAACACGGGTTGTAGGCCGTATTGCTGATTTTTTTTCTGCGTAGGCCGGGCAACCCGTGTGCTGTTTTGAGAGAATGTTTGAAAACTCCGTTTTCCGCTTTGTGTTTCTCTTCGGTTTGCAGGATCTTTATATAAGACAGGCTGCACCTCGGGACCGAAAGCTTGAAAACTTCGTTTTCTGCTTTGCGCTTCTCTCGGTTTGCACTATCTTTGGATAAGACAGGCTGCACTTCGGCAGTAAAAAGCTGAAAACAATGTTTTCATCTTTTGTACTTCCCTCAGTTTGCACTATCTTTGCAGCAGGAAATAATTAGAAACTATGGATATACAACAGAAACTGGTAGCGTCCGTCATCAGCGGACTGAAAGCACTCTACGGGCAGGACGTGCCTGCCGCACAGGTGCAGTTGCAGAAAACCAAGAAAGAATTTGAAGGACATCTGACGCTGGTTGTGTTCCCCTTCCTCCGCATGTCGAAGAAGGGACCCGAGCAGACGGCGCAGGAAATCGGTGAATACCTGCTGGCAAACGAGCCTTCGCTCGTGGCCAAGTTCAACGTCATCAAGGGCTTCCTGAATCTTACCATTGCTTCTTCGGCATGGATCGAACTGCTTAACGGCATTCAGGCTGATCCGCACTACGGATTGACTGAAGCTACAGATCAGTCGCCGCTGGTGATGATTGAGTATTCGTCGCCCAACACCAACAAGCCTCTCCACTTGGGACACGTGCGCAACAACCTGTTGGGTAACGCCTTGGCCAACATCATCGCTGCCAATGGCAACCGTGTGGTGAAGACCAACATCGTGAACGACCGCGGTATCCACATCTGCAAGTCCATGCTGGCTTGGCTGAAGTATGGCAATGGCGAAACACCCGAGTCGAGTGGCAAGAAGGGTGACCACCTCATCGGTGACTACTACGTGGCATTCGACAAACACTTCAAGGCTGAAGTGAAGGAACTGATGGCCAAGTACCAGGCTGAAGGCATGAACGAGGAAGAGGCCAAGGCTAAGGCTGAAGCCGAATCGCCCCTGATGAAGGAAGCCCGCGAGATGCTCGTGAAGTGGGAGGCTGGCGACCCCGAAGTTCGTGCCCTGTGGCAGAAGATGAACGACTGGGTATATGCCGGCTTCGACGAGACTTACAAGATGATGGGCGTCAGCTTCGACAAGATATACTACGAATCGAATACGTATCTCGAAGGCAAGAAGAAAGTGCTCGAAGGACTGGAGAAGGGGCTCTTCTACCGCAAGGAAGACGGTTCCGTGTGGGCCGACCTGACGGGCGAAGGCCTCGACCATAAGCTGCTGCTCCGTGCCGACGGTACGTCTGTTTATATGACGCAGGACATCGGTACGGCAGAACAGCGTTTCTCCGACTATCCTATCGACAAGATGATTTATGTGGTGGGTAACGAGCAGAATTACCACTTCCAGGTGCTGTCCATCCTCCTCGACCGTCTGGGCTTCGAGTGGGGTAAGAGCCTGGTGCATTTCTCCTACGGTATGGTGGAACTGCCCGAAGGCAAGATGAAGAGCCGCGAGGGTACGGTAGTCGATGCCGACGACCTGATGGAAGAAATGATCAACACCGCCAAGGAAACCAGCGGCGAGCTGGGCAAGCTGGACGGCTTGACGCAGGCCGAGGCTGACGACATCGCCCGCATCGTGGGCTTGGGTGCGCTGAAGTATTTCATCCTGAAAGTGGATGCCCGCAAGAACATGACGTTCAACCCCAAGGAATCCATCGACTTCAACGGCAACACCGGTCCTTTCATCCAATATACCTACGCCCGCATCCAGTCCGTCCTGCGTAAAGCGGCCGGAGCAGGTATCGTTATCCCCGAACAGCTTCATTCGGGCATCGAGCTGAGCACGAAGGAAGAAGGCTTGATTCAGATGCTGGCCGACTTTGCCGGTGTGGTGAAGCAGGCAGGCGAGGACTACAGTCCTTCAGGCATTGCCAACTACTGCTATGACTTGGTGAAGGAGTACAACCAGTTCTACCACGACTTCAGCATTCTGCGCGAGGAGAATGCCGACGTCAAGGTGTTCCGTCTCGCCCTGTCGCGCGAGGTGGGCAAGGTAGTCCGTCTGGGCATGGGCCTGCTGGGCATCGAAGTTCCCGAACGTATGTAAGCCGTAGTGCTTATTTGATATAGTTTTCAGCAGGGGAGCGCATCGTGTGGGTGCGCTCCTTTTTTATTGCTTCTGTCAGATACCTTCTATGATATAGTCTTGTTCTTGGGAGAAGGGTTTCAGCGTATGTGTCCATTCCTTTCCGTCGGAAGATACCAGTCGTAGGGACCGGATGTCTTCCTTTTTGTCGGCCTTGAACATGAGGAGGCCGTCCTTGTCCGTTGTTCCTCTGTATTGCCGGTTGGCATAGATTTTTATGTTTCCCGTTTGGGGGCGGGAAGGGCTGGTTTTGACCATCAGGATGAAGCCTTTTTCATTGTTCTCCAGTTCGAGCCAGCTGACCTCTTGCCGGGTTGTACAAGTGTCGGCAGGTTGGCTTGGGAAAGCGGAGAGGACGGAGAGGGATGCGTCCGTTATGGTAGAGGTAAACGTGAATTCCCCGTTTCTGATTTGTACGCTCTCGGGAGCGATGCCGAGTGTCTGTAGCAAAGAGTCACGCTTGGCTTTGGGAAGCATGGGGAGAAAGATGCGTTTTCCGTTGGGGAACTCGGCGCTTTGGCTGCCAAAGGGCTGCGCCTTTCGTTGGTTGGCGTGGATTCTGTCCACATAAATCAGATATTCGTAGTTCAGGATATGGCCCTTGCGGTAGTATTCGGTTACGAACGGCAGGTATTTGAGTTGAGTGGGGGAGTCGGAATGTTGCAGCACCATAAAACAGGCTCTCCAACTGTTGTCCGACAGGCCTTCAAGCCGGCCGTTGATGATGGAGTCGACGATGGGCAGGACTATCGACTGGTTGATGGAGTCGGTTCGGTCCCATTGGCGCAAATAGGCCTCCTTTTCTTTCGGGTCATGGCTTTGATTGTAATCGTGTCTCACTTTTTGGTCGTTGTGCAAAACCACTTTGAGCAGCGAGTCGATTGTGGCTGCATTCCTTTCTTTTTGCGCTGTGGCCGTGCGGGGGCAAAAGGCAAGAACGCTCAACAGGAGCAAGATATGTATGGATTGTTTCATGGCAGAATGTTCTTTCTACAACACAAATGTATGGAGAAAAGAGGAAATCTGCAAGGTTCTGGTGTGCTTTATGTTCCTTGTCGGCATGATTTTGCCGACTTTTCCTTTTCCAGTTTCCGGCATTGTTCTCCTGCAAAACATTGCTTTCTTTGGTGCAAAACATTCTTTCTTTTGGGGGGAAACATTGCTTTCTTTGGGGAGGGAAGGACGGAGGCTGTAGGGGCCTCTTCCTTTGCCCAGCTTAAAGATCCTGTTTAAGCTGGGCAAATCATCTGTTTAAGCTGGGTAAACCGTTCGTTTAAGCTGGGTAAACACTTGCTTTAAGCTGGGCATACGGAATAAAAAACACGGACGGCGCAGAAGAAAGGAAATGGACTTTGTTTCCTCCACTTCTCCTCTGCGCCGTCCGTATTTTATAGGACTGTCGGCTTTACGCCTTCTTGCGGGCTGTCTTGCCGCGGCGTGCCTTGGGTTTGTCAGGGTCGCTCTGCAGCTTGATGAGGTCCATGCAGGCCTGCAGGTTGAGGTCTTCGGGCGTGATGCCTTCGGGTATCTTGTAGTTACTGCCCTTGTAGGCAATGTAGGGGCCGTAGCGGCCGTTCATGATTTCGAGTTCAGGCTCTTCGTCGAACTTCTTGATGTGGCGTTTGGCTTCGGCTTCCTGCTTCTCTTTGATGAGGGCCACGGCTTCGTCCAGGGTCACGGTCAGCGGATCGGTTCCTTGAGGCAGGGAGGCGAACATGGTCTTCCACTGGGCGTAGGGACCGTAGCGGCCGCTGCTCACCTTGATCTCGGCTCCGTCGTATTCGCCCAGCGTGCGGGGCAGGCGGAAGAGCTTCAGGGCTTCATCCAGCGTGATGGTTTCGATGGACATGCCTTTCTCCAGGCGGGAGAAGCGGGGCTTCTCGCCGTCGTCGGCGCTACCGATCTGTACCACAGGGCCGAAGCGGCCGATCTTCACCGATACAGGCTTGCCGCTGGCAGGGTCGGTGCCCAGCAGACGTTCGCCGGCCTTGTGTTCGTTCTTGGCGGCGAGGGTTTTCTCTACCGACGGATGGAACTGGCGGTAGAAGCGGTCGAGCACGGTGGTCCATTTCGTCTCGCCTTCGGCAATCTCGTCGAACTGCTTCTCGACGGTAGCCGTGAAGTTGTAGTCGAGGATGTCGGGGAAGTACTCGGTGAGGAAGTCGTTCACCACCATACCGATATCGGTAGGCAGCAGTTTGGATTTCTCGGCTCCCGTCAACTCCGTGCGGGTATCTTCGGTGATGTCTTTTCCTTTTTCCAGTGTCAGCACGTCGTACTTGCGCTCCTTGCCCGGCTTCTCACCCTTTACCACGTATTCGCGCTGCTGGATGGTAGAGATGGTGGGCGCGTAGGTGGACGGACGACCGATGCCCAGTTCCTCGAGCTTGCGCACCAGGCTGGCTTCGGTATAGCGGGGTGGCTGGAGGGTAAAGCGTTCGGTGGCGGTTACGTTGCTGTAATCCAGCGTCTGTCCCTGTGTGAGTGGGGGCAGCAGACCGGCCACGTCGTCGCTCTCGGCTTCGTCGTCGTGCGACTCACGGTACACGCGCAGGAAACCGTCGAACTTCACGACTTCGCCCACGGCGGTAAATTCTTCGCCGGTGTTGCTAAGGCCGATGGTCACCGTCGTCTTTTCCAGTTCGGCTTCGGCCATCTGCGAGGCCAGCGTGCGTTTCCATATCAGGTCGTAGAGGCGACGTTCCTGTGCGGTAGCCTCTATCTTGACATTCTCCATGTAGGTGGGGCGGATAGCCTCGTGAGCCTCCTGTGCACCTTTGGTCTTGGTGGTGAAGTGGCGCGAGTGCAGGTAGCGTTCGCCCATCTTGGCGGTGATGGTCTCACGGGCCGCGTTGATGGCCAGTTCGGAGAGGTTCACCGAGTCGGTACGCATGTAGGTGATATGTCCCGATTCGTAGAGGCTTTGTGCCACCATCATCGTCTGAGCCACCGAGAAGCCCAGTTTGCGGGCAGCCTCCTGCTGGAGGGTTGAGGTGGTGAAGGGGGGAGCGGGACTCTTCTTCAGCGGGCGCGTGGCGATGTCGCGGATGGTGAAGGTCGCGTCCTTGCAGCTTTCGAGAAAACGGCGTGCCTCTTCCTTGGTCTTGAAACGATGTTCCAGTTCGGCTTTCATCTCCACCAGCTTGCCGTTGGCATCGGGCACGGGGAAGACGGCCGTCACACGATAGGCCGCTTCGCTATGGAAGGCCTGTATCTCGCGTTCGCGTTCGGCGATGAGGCGCACGGCTACCGACTGTACACGGCCGGCAGAGAGGGCGGGTTTCACCTTGCGCCACAGGACGGGCGATAATTCGAAACCTACGATACGGTCCAGTATGCGGCGTGCCTGCTGGGCATCCACCAGGTTCAGGTCTATCTGGCGCGGGTTCTCTATGGCGCGTAGAATAGCGTTCTTGGTGATTTCGTGGAAGACGATGCGCCGCGTGTGTTCGGGCTTCAGCTCCAGCACCTCGTACAGGTGCCAGGCGATGGCTTCTCCCTCGCGGTCCTCATCGGATGCGAGCCAGACGGTTTCGGCCTTGGCGGCTTCCTCCTTCAAGTGGGCAACAAGCTTCTTCTTGTCTGCCGGGATTTCATATTGCGGCTCGAAGTGGTTGTTGACGTCAATGCTGAAATCTTTTTTCCGTAAGTCACGGATATGACCATAACTGGAGAGGACTTCGTAGTCCTTCCCCAGAAACTTTTCGATGGTCTTGGCTTTGGCCGGTGACTCGACTATGACTAAATTCTTCTGCATAAATTCTTGTTTTTTGCGGACGTGCCCCGCAGATTTCGCCCGCAAAAGTAGGAAAAAACAATTTCCCCACCTTAATTATATAAAGAAAAAAAACTAAAAACGGAAACAGACACCTCCCAGGAAGTTGATACCTTGGGCGGGACAGCCTTCGTAGTATTGGTAATTTTTGTTCAGCAGGTTGTTGAGGCGGGCATATACCAGAATGTCGCGGAACAGCTCGTAATGAGCCGACAGGTAGAGGTCGCTGACGGCATCTGCCTGTTCACCGTCCACTTCGCAACGGCCAATATGGCGGTAGCCCAACGAGAAACGGAGTGCCTGCATGGGCGACGCATCGATGCGTACGTCGGCTTCGAGGGCGGGTTTGAAGCCGAGTACCAGACCTTCGGCGTATGCGGCATTTTCGTTGCTCGGGGTGCTCCAGTTACGATAAACCGCAGAGGCATGGAAACCGAACAGCTGCTTGTAGTTATAAGTTATCTCGCCACCGGCATAAACATTGCGGGCATCGGCCTGGCCAAAAAGCAGGCGTGACAGAGAGGAAGAACCTCCTACGGTAAAGTCGGGCACAATGAAGAGATCG
>DXAV01000023.1 GCA_019116805.1 Candidatus Bacteroides merdavium
AAGTACGCTGATGCGACTTACTAACTGTACCACCAGTAGAATCGAACTGTCCATAATATGGATTATATACATATGTGAAGCGAGTTTCATCCAAATTGAATGTTCCGTTCAATGTCACTTTCAGACCGGGCAATGGTGTAATATCAATAAAGCCGTTACCGGTCATGGCATTTCCTTCAGCATTTTGCGTGTTCAGCTTGTTATCCATGATAGGGTTGGCATCACTAATCCAAGGACGTATCATACCTGCATTCACTCCACTACCATAGTCCATCATCTGAAATCCGTTACCATCCACTTTGATACTACCGTCAGCATTACGGATATAAGCAGGATAAATAGGAGCCAACTGAGTAGTAAACGCCCAAATGTTAGCAGTAGAAGAACTTGAACCGTTATTTCCAAGGGAGTTACTGTCAAATCTTGCATAAGACATATTACCACCTATCTTCATCCAAGGTTTAGCCTGATAGTCGGCTTTCAAACGGGCTGTAAGGCGTTTCAGGTCAGAACCTTCCGTAATACCTTCATTACCCAAATAGCCCAAAGACACATAGAATGAAGACTTGTCGTTAGCAGCACTTACCGAGAAATTGTATTCCTGGCGCAAGCCTGTACGAGTACCTATATTTTCCCAGTCATCCGGCATCAACAGATATTCTTCACCTCTATAAGAAACAACATTACCCAATGTAGCATTGGGGTTCAACTTACCATTTTGCCCAATCAAATATTGTCCCTGAGGTACCGTATATACATTGTAACCCAAACCACCATTAGAGCCAAACAGATTTTTATTAGCTTCTTTCCAGGCTGCCTGATCACTCATCCCCATGACATTCATATAATAGTTTTTCATGGCTCCGTAGTGCATTTCGTAATATTGTCCCGGATCCGTAATCACATCATAATGCTGCAAAGCACGCGTATTAGCACCCCACTTCGCATCGAAAGTCACCACTGCGTCTCCTTTCTGATTAGCCTTTTTGGTAGTAATGATAACAACGCCATTCGCACCACGAGCACCATACAATGCGTTGGAAGCAGCGTCTTTCAACACCGTCATTGATTCTACATCACTCGGGTTCAAATTGGACAAATCACCACTATAAGGAGCACCATCAATAATAATCAAGGGATCGTTACCTGCATTAATAGAACTGAAGCCACGGATTTTAATAGAAGATGTAGAACCCGGCGCACCATTATTAGAAGTCAGCGTCACACCAGGAACTGCACCCGCCAATGCATTAGTCACACTTGTTACCTGTGACTGCTCCAGTTTCTCAGAATCTACTACGGTAGCAGAGCCTGTAAATGCAGACTTCTTTGCTGTACCAAATGCGACAACCATCACTTCGTCAAGCATTTCGGAATTTGTTCTCAATACGACCTTCAAATTGGGCTTAATCGTTACTGTCTGCGACTCCATACCGATGTATGAAATTACCAAAGTTTTCGCGGAACTCCAGCCTCCGTTTTCATGCTGTCTGATGGAGGATGTTATGCATTTATACAAGAGAATTAAAGTCTCAGGACGCTTGAGAGTGTGGTTTGGAGACACCTGATAGGGAACATGGATACTGATAAGCTACCATTTTTGAAAGCAAAGTGATGTTTTAAACAAAAAAAGCAAGATAACTGCTTGCTGGCATTTTTCTTGCCTGAAACGATACGGTGTAAACATATTAGTTATAAATTTGTTACTTGTATAAAACTTGAAGACAATGAAAAAGATTTTTATTACATGCATGGCTATGGCCATGGCAGTCTTAATGCAGCAGGAAGCCGATGCTTGTACAGGAATTACATTAACGGCCAAAGACAGTGCACGTATTGTGGCCCGGACCATTGAATGGGGCGGAAGCGAACTGAACAGTCAGTACGTAGTGGTTCCCCGCGGATATGTGCAGCATTCATACGTACCCGGATACGCGCAGGACGGGATGAAAATGGTAGCCCGATACGGCTATGTAGGGCTTTCCGTGGAGCAGAAGGAATTTGTGGTCGAAGGGCTGAACGAGGCAGGATTGTCTGCCGGACTCTTCTATTTTCCTGGTTACGGGCAATATGAAGCCTATAATGAAAAGCTGAAAGCACAAAGTATCACCGACCTGCAGCTCGTGTCATGGATTTTGGGCAGTTGCGCCACGGTGGAACAAGTAAAGGAAGTTGTAGCCAAAGCACATGTCATAGCAATTGATCCGCGGGCCTCTACCGTCCACTGGCGCTTTGCCGACACATCTGGCCGGCAAATTGTGCTGGAAATTGTAGGTGGGAAACCGTGCTTCTATGAGAACAAACTGGGCGTACTGACCAACTCGCCAGGCTTCGAATGGCAAATGACCAACCTGAATAATTACGTCAACCTCTATGCAGGCACGGCCGAAGCCAAGAAATTGGGTAATGTACAGGTTGCCTCTTTCGGTGCAGGTAGCGGTTCTCTAGGTATCCCCGGTGATGTTACCCCTCCATCCCGTTTCGTCCGTGCCGCTTTCTATCAGGCAACAGCACCCTTGCTGGCCAAGGCTGAAGATGCCGTACGTCAAGGTTTTCAGATACTGAACAACTTCGATATTCCCCTCGGTGTAGAGTTTGCCGACGGCAAGATACCGGTCGATATTCCCAGTGCTACGCAATGGACTACCGTGACCGACATCACGAATCGGGTTGTCTATTATCGCACGATGTACAACAGCGCCATCCGCCGTATCGACCTTTCGACAATTGATTTCACGCGAGTAGGCTATCGGGCTGTTCCGCTTGACAGAGAAAAAGCCCAGCCTTTCATTCCGGTCCATATTAAATAAGAATATTAAACAAAGAAGCGTCTCGTTCACTTTGGGTAGAAAAAGACCTTTAGCGAAGGTTTAAATCTCAATGGGCTTATGTTTGAAACATTGGGGGCTTATGTTTCAAACATAAGGGCCCTATGTTTCAAACCTTCGTAAAGGTCCTTTTGTCCGTGTCGCTGTAGAGCACATGGATAAAAGATGAATTATCCTTACGTTTTCCCGCTACTTTTCCTTGTTTTTCTCCTGTTGCCATTTACCAGTTCTTGATGTAACTCCAAATCATGTACAATGGCGCGATCCATTATATGGGTATAAATTTGGGTAGTATTCACACTTTTGTGTCCCAATAATTTTTGCACAGTCGTAATGTTTACACCATTATATAGAAGTAGGGTTGCATTGGTATGACGAGCCGTATGAAATGAAACCCGCTTGTTGATTTCTGCCCGTCTGGCGAGTATTTTCAATTCTTTGTTGACATTCGAGTTGTCTTTTAGACAAAAAAAAACTGTCAGGTTCAACCTGTATTCATTCAATATTGCCAAAGCCTTGCCGCCAAACAGCAGGTAGAGAGGCAGATGTACTTCTATACCAGTCTTCTCCGACTGATAAACTAACCAGACCTCGTCCTGCATATATACCAGATTATCCGGTGTCAGACGGATGAAATCGGAATAGCGCAGCCCGGCATAACAGCAGAAAAGAAAGGCATCCAATACCTTCTTCTGCCGTAAGGGCTTTCCGCCCAGTTTCAGGCGTTCCAACCGTTCCAGTTCTTCGTGGGTTAGATGGGTATGCTTGTATTCCACCGATTTTATTTTATACTTCCTGAACGCATACAAGCGTTCGTCCATATAATTTTTGTTAATGGCTGCATTGATGTAGCGTTTTAAATGCTTCATGTGTTTGGCTATCGTATTGGTGTGGTACCCTTTTTGACGCAGGTAGCGTTCAAACGAGCATAAGAAGTCGTATGTCAGTTCGGTAAAACGGATATCCGGTTTGAATGCCGTCAGTAGTTTCAAGGTGGTGAGATGGTTTCTCCTTGAGCTCTCTTTTAGGGAAGCTTCTTCAGCTTCCTGACGATAAAATACGATAAAGGATTGAACATCCTCCTGCATTTTAAGTGTCTTTTTAACCAGTTCCAGCGAAGTTGTTTTTCCCTGCTGCCAAAGTTCAAGCTCCACCTTCTCAATATGCGCAATACATTCGTGCAACCACCAGTTGAGCGCTTCGCTGTTCGGATGGTTTTTCACGACCAGTCTCTTGTGGTCCCATTGCTCGGGCTTTAAATAGACTTTGGTAGAGAAATACTTCTTCTTTTTGCCTTGATAGGCTTCAATCTGAACCAATGCAGTCCCTTTTCTGTTGAGACTCCCTTTCCGGTTGTAAACCAAATTGTAAACTATTTTATCCATTTCCTATTGTTTGTTAAGGTAGTTGTATTCATAATCATATATAAGCTCCCGACAGTGTACTTAGAAAAGGTGTTCGGACTTTCTGAAAAGGGGGATACTTCCTCACTATACTACTATTCTATGCTTTCTATTTATAGAAAATATGTTCTTCAATATTGTTTTTTACAAGGAATTCGCCCTCTATTTTTAACTATTTTACATAAAATAGAGGTCTTTATTTAAAAGTCTGAGATAATGCATATCTGCATATTGAAAGAAAGACCCCGTTAAACCCCGCCCTACCTGGCTAAAAACTCTGCTATTAAACACAAAAAATAAGCAATAAATAACAATTTGACAGATTTTGAAGCTTTTCTTATTAAAACAATTGCACATTTCATAATTCTTAATAAATTTGCACTTCGTTAGAGTAAAGAAACAATTAATGTAAAGTTAAACTTTAAGAGAGAATTTATGAAAAGAAAATTAATGCTGTTATTGGCCTGCCTTTTTGTGGGAATAGGCTTAGTAACTGCCCAAACTCAGACAGTCACAGGTGTTGTGATTTCTGAAGAAGACGGGCAGCCAGTTATTGGAGCGTCAGTAAGAGTGGCAGACACTCAGCTTGGTGCGATTACTGATGTAGACGGTAAGTTCCAAATTCCGAACGTACCAAGTTCCGCGAAGACTTTGGTAATTTCATATATCGGTATGCAGACTGTAGAAGTGGCTGTCAAGCCTAATGTGAAGGTCTTTTTGAAGTCAAATACTGAGTTGCTTGATGAGGTGATGGTTGTGGCTTATGGTACAGCCAAGAAATCTGCCTTTACAGGTTCGGCTACCGTTGTAGGCTCGGATGAAATCGGTAAGATACAGAGCTCTAACGTGGCCAATGCCTTGACTGGTAAAGTGGCAGGTGTGCAGTTGAATACTTCTTCCGGTCAGCCGGGCGCAACTACTCCTTCTATCCGCGTACGTGGTATCAGCTCTATCAATGCCGGCAGTGATCCGTTGATTATTCTGGATGGCGCTCCTTATGATGGTGACCTGAATAATATCAGCTCTCAGGATATTGAGTCTATGACTGTGCTGAAGGATGCTGCATCCAATGCCTTGTATGGTGCACGTGGTGCCAACGGTGTGATTATCATTACTACAAAGAAGGGTGCTGCTGGCCAGGCTCGTGTAACAGTCGATGCCAAGTGGGGATCCAATTCGCGTGCTACCCAAGATTATAATTTCATCAAGAGTCCGGCTCAATACTATGAAATGTATTACGGGGCATTAAGCAGCTATTTTACTCAGTTGACAGACGACAAGGGTAATCTGGTTTATCCTAATCCTCAGGCTGTCTATGAACAGACTAATGCTGCTATGACTGGTTCCGGTAGTTATGGTTTGGGATATAATGTATATAGTGTTCCATCGGGACAGTATCTGATTGGTACGAATGGAAAACTGAACCCCAATGCAACTTTGGGAAATGTAGTCGAATATAACGGAATGCAATATATGCTTCGTCCCGACAACTGGTTGGATGAGGCCTATAGCAACGGTTTGCGTCAGGAATATAATGTCAGTGTTTCGGGTGGTACAGACAAATCGTCTTTCTATGCTTCTGTAAGTTATTTGAATAATGAAGGTATTACTGTAAATTCAGACTATGAACGTCTGACTGGTCGTTTGAAGGCTGATTATCAAGTGAAGGAATGGTTGAAGTTTGGTGCTAACATGTCGTATACTCACTTTGATGCCAATTCTTTGGGAGAAGATGGTTCTTCTAATTCTTCTGGAAACATTTTTGCTTATGCTACCCGTATCGCTCCTATTTATCCGTTGTACATCCGTGACGGTCAGGGCAATATTATGACTGACAAAAACGGTATCACAATGTACGATTTCGGTAATAAGGATAATGCAGGTCTGAGCCGTCCGTTCTTGAGCGGTGGTAACGCTTTCGCTGCCAATCTTTTGGATACCAATAATGCTGAAGGCAATGTGATGACTGCTACCGGTTTTGCAGAAGTTCGTTTCCTGAAAGACTTTAAATTTACGTGGACAAGTGGTGTGGCAATTGATGAAACACGTACCAATGGTTTCACCAATCCTTATTATGGACAATATGCAACTTCTAATGGTATTGCCAGCAAGTATCACACTCGTAATTTGGCATACAATCACCAGCAGTTGTTGAACTGGAAGCGTTCATTCGGTGCTAATAACTTTGAAGTGATGCTGGGTCATGAATACTACCGTTATAAATATTATTATTTGTATGCCAGCAAATCCAATGTGTTCGATCCGAACAATATTGAATTGAGCGGTGCCATTACAGAAAACGGCAGCAATTCATATACTACCGATTATAACACTGAAGGTTATTTCGGCCGTGTACAATATGACTTTGCTGAAAAGTACTTCCTTTCTGGTTCTTACCGTCGTGATGCTTCTTCACGTTTCCATCCCGATAACCGCTGGGGTAACTTCTGGTCGGCAGGTGCTGCCTGGATTATCTCCAAGGAAGACTTCTTCGATGTAGACTGGGTGGATATGTTGAAGATTAAGGCATCATATGGTTCTCAGGGTAACGATAATATCGGTGACTACCGCTATATCAATACTTATAATATAGTTAATTCGGCCGGTAATCCTGCTGCTATACCTAATACAATGGGTAATAAGGATATTACTTGGGAAACAAATGGTAACTTCAATGCCGGTTTCGACTTCGAACTGTTCAAGGGCCGTTTGACTGGTACTGTGGAATACTTCCTCCGCAAGACAACAGATATGTTGTTCTCATTCCCGCTGCCGCCGACATTCGGATATACTTCTTATTATGCCAATGTAGGTGACATGCAGAATATGGGTATTGAGGCTGAACTTAACGGTTCTATCATCAAGACCAATGATTTCACTTGGGATCTGGGTTTGAACTTGACTCATTACAAGAACAAGATTTCTTATCTGCCTGAGGAACGTAAAACAATGGTTGTAGATGGAGTACCGGGATACAGCAGCGGTAACTATTACTATGGTGAGGGTGAAGCTTTGTACACTTACCGTATCAAGAAGTATGCTGGTGTTGATCCGGAAACAGGTGAAGCTTTGTACTATAAGAATGTAACAGATGAAGCTGGAAATGTAGTGGGTACCGAGAAGACTGCCAAGTATGATGATGCAGATTATTATTTGTGTGGAACAGCTCTTCCCGACGTATATGGTGGTTTCAATACCTCGTTCACCTATAAGGGTTTTGACTTGTCGGCCGACTTCACCTATCAGATTGGAGGACAAATTTATGATGGCGACTATGCCAGCATGATGAGCAGTCCTACCACCAGCTCCAAAGGCTCCAATTTCCATGCCGACTTGCTGAATGCCTGGACACCGGAAAACAAGAACTCCAATATTCCTCGTTTCCAATTTGGTGATAATTATACAGCTGCAACATCGGATCGTTTCCTGACAAGTGCATCTTACCTGAGCTTGCAGAATATTAACTTCGGTTATACACTGCCTACCAGCTTGACTAGACGTGCACAGATTGAGAAAGTACGTGTTTATGTGACGGCTGATAATGTATGGATATGGTCCAAGAGACAAGGCCTCGATCCTCGTCAGAGCATTACAGGTTCTGTAACCAATGCATATTATGCTCCTATGCGTACAATCTCGGGAGGTATCACATTAACATTCTAATTTATTGATTACAAATAATATGAAAACAAATATATCTAAATTAATAGCGGGAGTTTGTCTCTTCTCATCCCTGGGTCTGACTACGGGATGTATTGAAGAAACGATTCCGACTAGTGTAGCGACAGAAGATCAAGTAACTTCTTCGGATATGGCTGCTGCAGCCATGCTTTGGGCGATGCCAGCCAGTTTGAATGTAGTAGGAGTAGTCAGCTCCAGTTACCATTGGGACTGGGGATATGGTTCTATTATGCACGTACGTGACGTGATGACTGGTGATATGCCTGTAATCAGCTCCGGCTACAACTGGTATACCAACTGGGAGGTTGCTGAAGCGCAAGGTGAAAGCTATGTATATCCTCAATTCATTTGGAACTATTATTGGCAGGCTGTTTTGACAACCAATAAATTGATTGCAGCTATTGATGCAGAGACTGCTTCGTCAGCACAGTTGGGCTATTTGGCTGCCGCACATGCTTATCGTGCATTCTTCTACATGGACTTGGCTCGTATGTATGAGTTCAAGCCAAGTGATAAGATTCCTACAGGGGTTAATGATGCAGGTAACGATGTGACGGGACTTACTGTACCTATTGTTAAAGAGACCATTACAGAAGAAGAAGCCAGAAATAATCCTCGTGTAAGCCGTGAAGTGATGGCTGAATTCATTTTGGGTGATTTGGATTTTGCAGAGCAGAATATCGGAAAACTGGAAGAGAGCTCAAAAACACTTCCTCATTTGGATGTTGTATACGGTTTGAAAGCCCGTTTGTACATGTGGTTGGAAGATTATCCAAAAGCTAAAGAATATGCCCGTAAGGCTATCAATGCTACGAGAGTAACACCTATGACTGAAGAACAATGTTTGAGTACCACCAAAGGTTTCAACGATCTTTCTTGCTGGATGTGGGGTTCCCAGATGGTTTCTGAAGACGATGTGGTTCAGACCGGTATTTTGAACTGGGCTTCCTGGATGTCCAACGAAACCTCTTTTGGTTATTCAGGTCAGGAACCTTTCTTGATGATTAGCAAGAGCATGTACGATCGTCTGAGCAATACAGACTTCCGTAAGAAGATGTGGAAGGCTCCTGAAGGCAGTATGCTTGACGGTCAGACAGAGTATCTGACTTCTGCTGCATTCGGTAATTTTGGCGACCGTTTGGCTGATTATGCTTCGGTAAAATTCCGTCCGGCCGAGGGTAACTGCGATGACTATACTACAGGTGCTGCAACTGCTTATCCTTTGATGCGTGTAGAGGAAATGTACTTTATTGAAGCTGAAGCTGCCGCTCATTCGAATGCTGAAGAAGGTAAGTCCTTGCTGACAAACTTCATGTTGAATAATCGTGATGAACAATATAAGATGACGGCTGCAAGTGCTGATGAGATTATTGAAGAAATTATCTTCCAGAAGCGTATTGAATTGTGGGGCGAAGGTTTGACTTTCTTCGATATCAAGCGTCTGAATATGCCTGTGACTCGTGGATATTCTGGTACTAATTATCAGGATGATGCCCGTTATAATACCACGACACGCCCGGCTTGGATGTCATTCTGTATTGTACAGACAGAGAAAAATAACAATGCTGCGCTTATCGGATTTGAGAATCCCGAAGTTGCAGATGAGCTGTATACTCCATGGGCAGGTAATTGATAGGACAATACGAATTAATTAAAGGAAAAATTTTATGAAATCGATAAATAAATTATTTGGAACATTTGCTGCAGTGTGCCTCCTGTTGGGAGGTGCAGCCTGCACAGACGAGGTGGAATATACGGGTGCCGAATTGCAAACTGCCAGTCAGCCTTATTTCCCGACCAATTTGGCTAGTCAGATTGATTTGACCTCGGATGCTACAAGCTTTACCGTACAGGTAAGTCGTATGGCCGCTGGCTCAGAACTTACGATTGATTTGGCTAAGTCGGGTGACGAAGACGCTTTGTTTACCGTACCGGCTACGGCAACTTTTGCTGCTGACGCTACAACTGCTGATATCACTATCAGTTACGATCCGTCAAAGTTCGAGTTGGATGTTTATAAGCCTTTGACATTGACTATTGCTACTGAAGGTGTAGACAATCCGTATTCGTCGAATACATATTCTTTTAAGGCAGGTATTCCTGCACCCTATAATTTGATCGGTGAGGTAAATTTCCGTGATGACATAGTAAACTCTCTTTATGGATTGGCACCGACTGTATATAATGTAGAGTTGTATGAGAATTCCGTAACTCCAGGTTTATATCGTATTCTGAATCCTTATAAGAACCATCCGTATGCTTCTGCGCAAACTTATGATAGCTCTAAAGACTATTATCTGACGATCGATGCAAGAGACCCGAATGGTGTTTATATGCCGGATGTACAGCCTTCAGGTTTGGCGTTGAATTCCTCTGAGGGTATGATTTATACTGCAAGTATGGCTGGTTACAATATTTCTAATGGAAGTAGCCTGGAAGCAGAAAAAGCTGCTGGAACTTGTGGTACATTGGTAGACGGTATTATCACTTTCCCCTATCGTAGCCTTTTGGGTGGCCTTCAGAATGGTGGAAATATATCTTTGTATTATGCTAACTCGAATGAGGCTTTTGCATTGTCTGTAGATCCCGAGATTGGTATTAAGGATTTCTCTGTGAACATGTCTTATGAAGGTAAACGTACAGACACTTATGGTAGAAATTATGCAATCGCTAATGTGGAGTTGGGAGCTGATGTAGAAAGCGCACAGATAGCTATTATTAAAGGATATCCGTCAAACGATGATGTAACCAAGATTCTGAATGGTGAGATTCCTTCGACTACAATCCGTTCTGACAGCGAGGTTGAGTTGGCGTGTGCTACAACAGGATTGCATTCAATTGTTGCAGTGTCTTATGGTATGAGTTCTTCTGAAACAGAAGCTACGGCGAAAGAGGTATATTCTATCAGTTTCCGATATGCGGTCGGCGAATCGATTCCTGTATCCTATTATGTAGGAGATTGGATTGTTTCCGGTATTCAATATGGAGTAGACGAGAATAATAAGCCTGTTACAGCACCTGTAACAATGTTAGCTACTATCACAGACAAGGGTAACGGTGTGTTGGGCGTTTCAGGTTTGGCTCCTTTTACACAAACTTACAATGATGAGATTAAGTTGGTTTATGAAACCGAAACCGGTAATGTAATTTTGGCACCTCAGCAATTGCCTGACTTGGAAGGCATGTCTATATTGGCCCTGCCAAGTAATTCGTCCACTGGATATGTGACTCAGAAAGAAACTTTATGGGGCGAAGCCAATGAATATGGTGAGCTCTCATTCTTCAATGCTCCTGAAAACGAAGGGGATTGGACCGACTTTATGATTATCATAGCTACAGAACAAGGATTGTCTCCGCAGCTGATGTATAGCTTGAATTGGCAGCGCTATGTACCTGAGACAGGAGGACAACGTGTCGTGACACGTTCAACCGAGACTTCCTTGAGTCTTTCTTTCCAGAGTTATGTTAAGGAATTTATGGCTCCTTTATCGCAGACCAAATCTTCCTTGCCAATTATCAAATGTACTGATGGTACACCTGAATTTAAGGGTGAGGCTGTAAAGTTCTGAATCTTTTAAGAACAAATAGATTTAGATTGGTTGGGAGCTGTGTCCGAATGGGGGCACAGCTCCTTTTTTATATCTTATTCTTATATCTTTCTAGTTTGTAGAGCTCGCTTTTTCTCATAAATCAGTATCTTTGTCACCGTTATTCATCTATAAGAAACGAACAATTGCAATGAAAGAATTTGTAATTTCCGAAGCGCAGGTAGAGACTGCGGTGCTGGTGGGACTCATTACGAAGACGCAGGACGAGCGGAAGACGAATGAGTATCTGGACGAACTGGCTTTCCTGGCTGAGACAGCCGGGGCGGAAGTGGTGAAACGGTTTACACAGAAACTGGATCAGGCTAACTCGGTGACGTATGTCGGAAAGGGAAAGCTGGACGAAATCAAGCAATATATCAAGGACGAAGAGGAGGCGGAGCGGGAAATCGGTATGGTTATCTTCGATGACGAACTGTCGGCCAAGCAGATCCGCAACATCGAGGCGGAGTTGAAGGTGAAGATACTGGACCGTACGTCGCTCATCCTCGACATCTTCGCCATGCGTGCACAGACGGCCAATGCCAAGACGCAGGTGGAGCTGGCACAATATAAATACATGCTGCCGCGTCTGCAACGACTCTGGACGCACTTGGAACGTCAAGGAGGTGGTTCCGGTGCCGGTGGTGGTAAGGGTTCGGTAGGTCTTCGTGGTCCGGGTGAAACTCAGCTCGAAATGGACCGCCGTATCATCCTGAACCGTATGTCGTTGCTGAAAGAGCGTCTGGCCGAGATTGACAAACAGAAGGCCACGCAGCGCAAGAACCGCGGGCGTCTGATCCGTGTGGCCTTGGTGGGATATACCAACGTGGGCAAGTCCACATTGATGAACCTGCTGGCCAAGAGCGAGGTGTTTGCCGAGAACAAGCTGTTTGCCACGCTCGACACGACGGTGCGCAAGGTGATTATCGACAACCTGCCCTTCCTGCTCAGCGATACGGTAGGGTTCATCCGCAAGTTGCCCACCGATTTGGTGGACTCCTTCAAGTCAACGCTGGACGAGGTACGCGAAGCCGACCTGTTGCTGCACATCGTAGATATCTCGCATCCCGACTTCGAGGAACAGATTGAGGTGGTGAACAAGACCTTGGCCGACATTGGAGCCGCAGGCAAGCCCATGATTTTGGTATTCAACAAAATAGATGCCTATACGTATGTGAAGAAGGATGAGGACGACCTGACTCCGCGTACCAAGGAAAACCTGTCGCTGGAGGAACTGATGAAGACGTGGATGGCAAAGTTGGAGGATAACTGCATGTTTATTTCGGCCCGCGAGAAGACTAACATTGAGGAAATGAAAACAATGGTTTATCAGCGTGTGAAGGAGTTGCATGTGCAGAAGTACCCGTATAACGATTTTCTCTATCAGACATACGACGAAAACGGGGAACTGTAAAATTGCATATAGAAAGCCTCCTCGGAGGATTTTGGATGGAAATCTCTATGAAACGTGGGTGGATATGGCTGTTTGTCGGCCTGTCCGCCTGCGTTTCATGCGTTTTAAAAGGTAACAAAATAGGAGTGAAATGGAACAATACAGAAATCTGACCGAAGATGAGATACTTCGGCTGAAAAGCCAGTCTTGTCTGGCAGACGATTGGGAGAAAGTTTGTGTATCAGAGAATTTCTCAACAGAATTTGTGCATCATACACGTTTCTCGGGAGACGTAAGATTGGGAGTGTTTCAGACGGAGTTTACATTGCCGGGAGGTATCCGTAAGCATTCCGGCTTGCGGCATGTGACGCTGCATAACGTGACGGTGGGCGACAACTGTTGCATCGAGAATATCCAGAATTATATAGCCAATTATGAGATAGGGCACGATACGTTCATTGAGAATGTAGATATCTTGTTGGTGGACGGTGTGTCGAAGTTCGGTAATGGGGTAGAGGTATCCGTACTGAATGAAACTGGCGGGCGCGAAGTGCTGATAACAGACAAGCTGTCGGCCCATCTTGCCTACATCATGGCGCTCTATCGCCATCGTCCCGAACTGACCGCCCGTCTGAAGGAGATTGCAGATTATTATTCCAACAAACATGCTTCGGCAGTGGGTACCATCGGCTGCCATGTGACTCTTATGAATACAGGTTCGGTGAGGAACGTCCGTATTGGTGACCATGCCCGTATTTCGGGTGCTTGCAGGCTGTCCAACGGAAGCATTAATAGCAACGATTCGGCACCCGTACAGATAGGCGACGGGGTCATTTGCGATGACTTTATTCTTTCCAGCGGTTCACATGTGGACGATGGTGCCATGCTGACGCGCTGCTTCGTGGGGCAGGCCTGCAAGCTGGGACATAATTATTCGGCTTCGGATTCCCTGTTCTTCAGTAACTGCCAGGGAGAGAACGGCGAAGCATGTGCCATCTTTGCCGGTCCTTTCACCGTGACGCACCACAAGAGTACGCTGCTCATTGCGGGTATGTTCTCGTTCATGAACGCCGGTTCGGGTTCCAACCAGAGCAACCACATGTATAAGCTTGGTCCCATCCATCAGGGTACATTGGAGCGCGGTGCTAAGACTACATCCGATTCCTACATCCTTTGGCCGGCCCGTGTGGGAGCCTTCTCGCTCGTCATGGGGCGTCACGTCAACCATTCCGACACGTCGAACCTGCCATTCTCTTACCTGATAGAGCAGAACAACACGACCTATCTGGTGCCGGGCGTCAACCTGCGCAGTGTGGGAACTATACGCGACGCACAGAAGTGGCCCAAACGCGACGGACGCAAGGACCCCAACAAGCTGGACTTTATCAACTACAACCTGCTCAGTCCTTATACCGTGCAAAAGATGTTCAAGGGACGTGAGACACTGCTCAACCTGCGCCACGCCAGCGGCGAGCTGTCCGACATCTACTCTTTCCACAGCGCCAAGATACGCAATTCCTCGTTGGTGAACGGTATTAGGTTCTACGAAATTGCTATCCACAAGTTCCTGGGCAATTCCGTCATCAAGCGCCTCGAAGGCATCGATTTCCACAACGACGACGAAATCCGTGCCCGCCTTCGTCCCGATACGTCCATCGGCAGTGGCGAATGGGTGGACATCTCGGGCCTGATAGCACCGAAAAGCGAGGTAGATGCGCTGATAGCTGATATCGAAAGCGGAGCTGTGAACAAACTGAAGGAAATCAATGCTGAATTCGAACGGATGCATCGCAATTACTACACCTACGAATGGACGTGGGCTTACGAACAGTTGGAGGAGTTCTACGGTGTGAAGCCTGAGGAAATGACCTCGGCAGACATCATCCGTATCGTGGAGAAGTGGAAAGATGCGGTCATCGGCCTCGACCGCATGGTTTATGAAGATGCCAAGAAGGAATTCTCTCTGGCTTCCATGACGGGCTTCGGTGCCGACGGCTCACGGCTGGAGAAGGAAATGGATTTCGAGCAGGTGCGCGGCGACTTCGAGAGTAATCCGTTTGTCACCGCCGTGCTGAAGCACATCGAGGTGAAGAGCGCGCTGGGCGACGAACTGATAGAGCGGATGAAGAGGGTGGGCAACTGAAATTATTCCTAAAAACCTCCCTCCCCGCTGAAGAAAAGGCTTTCAATTAAAGAAATATTTCGATAATACTTCTTACCTTTGCATCAATCAAGATTGAACAACCTTTTAAACAAATTGTAATTATGGCAACAACACCTCCGTTCAAGTATCAGCCCATGTTCGAGAAGGGCAAGGATACGACTGAGTATTATCTGCTTACCAAGGACTACGTGTCCGTAAGCGAGTTTGAAGGAAAACCCATCCTGAAGATTGAGAAGGAAGGATTGACCGCCATGGCCAACGCGGCTTTCCGCGACGTGTCGTTCATGCTGCGCCGCTCGCACAACGAGCAGGTGGCCAAGATTCTGAGCGACCCCGAAGCCAGCGACAACGACAAGTACGTGGCACTGACTTTCCTGCGCAATGCCGAAGTGGCCGCAAAGGGTCTGCTTCCTTTCTGTCAGGATACCGGTACGGCCATCATCCACGGCGAGAAAGGCCAGCAGGTATGGACGGGCTATTGCGACGAAGAGGCCCTGTCGCTGGGTGTATATAAGACTTATACTGAGGAGAACCTGCGCTACTCGCAGAACGCTCCGCTCACCATGTACGAGGAGGTGAACACCAAGTGCAACCTGCCCGCACAGATTGATATCGAGGCTACCGAAGGCATGGAATACGAGTTCCTCTGCGTGACCAAGGGCGGCGGTTCGGCCAACAAGACTTACCTCTATCAGGAGACGAAAGCCATCCTGAACCCCGAGACGCTGGTTCCGTTCCTCGTAGAGAAGATGAAGACGCTGGGTACGGCGGCTTGTCCTCCCTACCACATTGCCTTCGTCATCGGCGGTACATCGGCCGAGAAGAACCTGCTGACCGTGAAGCTCGCTTCTACCCGCTTCTATGACAACCTGCCCACGACGGGTAATGAATATGGTCGTGCCTTCCGCGACATCGAGCTGGAGAAGAAGGTGCTCGAAGAGGCTCACAACATCGGCCTCGGTGCACAGTTCGGCGGCAAGTACTACGCACACGACGTGCGCATCATCCGTCTGCCGCGTCACGGCGCATCGTGCCCCGTAGGTCTGGGCGTATCGTGCTCGGCCGACCGCAACATCCGTTGCAAGATCAACAAGGACGGTATCTGGATTGAGAAGCTGGACAGCCATCCGGGCGAACTGATTCCCGAAGCTTTGCGTCAGGCAGGCGAAGGCGACGCCGTACGCATCGACCTGAACCAGCCGATGGCCGACATCCTGAAGGAATTGACGAAGTATCCCGTGGCTACACGTCTGAGCCTGAACGGTACCATCATCGTAGGCCGCGACATCGCACACGCCAAGCTGAAAGAGCGTCTGGACCGTGGTGAAGACCTGCCCCAGTACATCAAGGATCATCCCATCTACTACGCCGGACCGGCCAAGACTCCTGCCGGTATGGCCTGCGGTTCGATGGGCCCCACGACGGCCGGCCGTATGGACCCGTACGTTGACCTGTTCCAGAGCCACGGCGGCAGCATGATCATGCTGGCCAAGGGTAACCGTAGCCAGGCCGTGACCGACGCCTGCAAGAAGCACGGCGGCTTCTACCTCGGCTCCATCGGTGGTCCTGCAGCCATCCTGGCACAAAACAACATCAAGAGCATCGAGTGCGTGGAATATCCCGAACTGGGTATGGAAGCCATTTGGAAGATCGAGGTGGAAGACTTCCCCGCCTTCATCCTCGTGGACGACAAGGGCAATGACTTCTTCAAGCAACTGAAGCCCCGCTGCTGCAAGTAAGCGACGGCATTTGAGATAAGAAAAGGATGCATCCGGTTGTGGGTGCATCCTTTTTTTGTGTCTGGCGGAGAGTGGAAACGTTTGTTCTTGTTCGTCGAAGCTGGGGATGTCTTGCGTTTCCTTGGGGGAAACAGCAGTTCCCATATAGGGAAACGCACGTTCCCATATAAGGAAACTGTCGTTCCCATACGCAGGAAACGCCCGTTCCCTGTGGAGGGAACAGGCGTTTCCAAGCTTTGGAAACAAGCGTTTCCTGCGGAGGGTACGGACGTAAGGCCGCAGGACGGTTGCCACCAAGTCGAATGCCGTCGTTTGGCAGGCAGGTGGGGTGGGGCGGTTACTTGATACGTACCTGATCCCACGACGGTGGCGTCACACCCAGCAGGTGGCGGACGAAGAAGTCATACCGCTTGTGTTCGCCGAAGTCCTCGCCCATCGTGTGGCGGGCACCGGGGATGACCACCAGGTCGAAGTCCTTGCCGGCCTTGATGAGGGCGTTGACTACCTGCATGGTCGAAGCCGGATCGACGTTGTCGTCCATCTCGCCTACGACCAGCATCAGGGGGCGAGTCAGCCGGTAAGCGTTGTCCACGTTGGAGCAGGCACTGTAGGACTCGTCCACGGGGTAGCCCATCCACAGCTCGTTCCACCAGATTTTGTCCATGCGGTTGTCGTGGCAGCCGCAGGCCGAGTAGGCAGCCTTGTAGAATTCTGGATGGAAAAGTACGGCTCCGGTGGATTCTTGTCCGCCGGCCGAACAGCCGAAGATGCCTACGCGGTCGATGTCCATGTAGGGATACTTCTCGGCGGCGGCCTTGATCCAGGCGATATGGTCGGGCAGGCCGGCATCCTTTAGGTTCTTGTAGCAGACCTCTTCGAATTCCTTGGAGCGGAAGGAGGTAGTCATGCCGTCCACCTGTACCACGATGAAGCCCAGTTCGGCCAGCGAGGTCATCCACCAGTTGTAGGAAGTAAAGGTTTTGGGTACGTATTGGTCACCCGGGCCGGAGTAGATGTACTCGATGACGGGGTATTTCTTGTTCGGGTCGAGATTGGTGGGGCGGTAGATGAGTCCCCACATATCGGTCTTTCCGTCGCGCCCTTTGGCCGTGAATACCTCGGGAGCTTTCCAGCCGTTCTGTACCAGTGCCGATATGTCGGCCTGCTCCAGCGTCATGCGTATGCTGCCGTCGGTCGCGTTGCGCAGAACGGCCACGGGTGCCTGGTCCACCTTGCTATATACATCGACCAGATATTGATGGTCGGACGAATACCAGGCCTTGTGCATTCCCTCTTCCGGGGTCAGGCAGGTCAGGCCGGACCCGTCGAAGCCGATGCGGTAGTAATGGATGAGGTACGGATCTTCGTCCTTGTTCATGCCGTTGGCCGAGAAGTAGATGATCTCGTTCTGCTCGTCCACGTACTGCACTTCGCGTACGTACCATTCGCCGCGGGTAATCTGGTGGAGGGGGTTCCCTGTCGCGCGGTCGTACAGGTAGAGGTGGTTGTAGTTGTCGCGCTCGCTCGACCAGAGGATGCGCTTCCCGTCTGCAAGGTAGTGGCGGTAGATGCGGGGATAGTTGACATATTTTTCTTCCTTTTCCTCAATCAGCGTGCGTACGCTGCCGTCGGTCGCCGACATCTCCAACACCCGATAGATTTTGTGTCCCCGTTCGTTGTACTCAAACGTGATGGCCTTGCTGTCGGCGTTCCAGGTCGGGCCGTACAGGTCGTACTGGTGGCTGAAGAGTTCGGTGGAGGGAATCAGCCGGCGTCCGCTTTCCACCTCGAAGATGCAAGGCACTTTGAAGCGCAGTTCGTCACCCGGCTTGGCATACTCCTGCTTGTGGAGTTTGGGTTGGAGCTGGTCGGCGGGCGACGACTCCACGTAATAGACATAGCGTTTCTCGGCGGGACGGATGCGGCAGGCAGCCAGGGCCTTCGAGTCGGGCGACCATTGGATGTAGGATGAATAGTAGTTGCCTTTCGTACCGTCGATGCTCAGTTGTTTTTCTTTTCCGCTGGCGACGTCGCGCACGTAAATATTGTCATTCTTGATGAAGGCGGTATATTTCCCGTCGGGCGAGGTAACAGGCCCACGGCCTTTCTCGTCGTCCACCTCCATCCAGTGGGGCTGCGGTCCGCGGGGCTGTACTTCGCCTTCCGTAACGAGCGTGTTCTTCTTGATGGCGTATGCCCAATACCGGCCTGCCGACTCGAAGCGCAGGGTGTCGGCTTTCGGGTTCAGACGGCACTGGTTCAGGGGAAGGTTGTAGGCTTCTGCCTGTTTCCCAGTCCGTTCGGAGAGCAGTGCGGCCAGCTTCTCCTGGTTGAACAGGGCTGAACGTTTGGCCTGCCTGGCGTCAATCTTGACGTATTCCTTGCCTCGGGTCGTGTTGCGGATGTACCAGCATACGTCGGAACCTTTCACCCAATGGGGGACGACGTTGCTGTACAGCACGTGTTTCGGGTTGTATTTCTCGCGAAGACTATACGCACGGTTATAGTCTTCCACCGTGCCCTGTGGATAGGCGGGCACACTCAGCAGTCCTCCCATGCAGAGGAGGAAAAAGGTCGTTTTCAATGAATTGATCATAGTTTTATCTGTATTTATTCGTTGACTTTCCATTCGATGATGCCGCCGGACGCGCCTTCCTGCAGCTGGGCGGCAATCTTCAGCCCGGTGGTTTCGACCGGCGTGAACTTCAGGACATTGTAACAGTCTTTCTTTATGCCGTATTCGCTCTGGGCTTCCACTTCTTTCCACGTGCTTCCTGCCTTGTAGTACAGCTTCCAGCTTTGGGGTACCCGGAAGTCACCGTCATAGTGGTCGAAGTCCAGCCAATAGACCTCGACGCCGGAGACTTTGTAGGGGCGGTCGAACTCATAGGCCAGTGTCTCCAGGCTTCCTTTCTTCAGCCACCAGTAATGGTAGGGTTTGGAGATGTCTGCTGACGAGCTTGGCTCCCACTGGTCGTTCACGCCCCAGGCCCATGCCTCTACGGCAGCCGATTCGGGCGCATCTTTCTGGATAGGTGCCTGCAGGGTGAAGGTTTTGGCGCGGGAAGCGATGGTGGGTTGCGGAGTAGGGGTGGCATATTCCTTGGCGGAGGCAATCCAGACTTCCATCTGGTCGGCGCCTCGGTTGTTCCATGTGGAATAAGGTATCGCCTTGAAGGGGATCTCCCTGACGCTGCCGTCGGTGCCTACTTCTTGGGCCGTGCCGCTCAGTGTGACTACCCCGTTCAGAAGGTCGGCCTCATATCGGGAGGTGATGGGAGCGTCCGGGGCGATGAACTTGTTGAATACCGTACTGTCGGGTTGGTCTTTTCCTTCCAGACAATAGACGATGGGGCCGCGCTCCAAGGCCAGAAAGCCGACATCGGTCTTGACCTGTTCGTGGGTCTTGATCCGGCGGACTTCCATCGGCAGGTCCAGCTCGATGACATCTCCGGCCTTCCAGGTACGGAGCAGGGTGGCATAGCCGTTGCCTGCCAGATAGTCTGCCGCTTGGCCGTTAATCAGGATGTTGAAGCGTCCGGGAGTATCGGTATATGTATAGAGATCGGAGGCTACAGGCCTGTCCGTCAGCCAGCTGGGAATACGAAGGCGTATGGCGAATTTGCCTTCTTCTTTGGGATTTACTTGGATGGAAACTGCGCCATCCCAGGGATATTCGGTGGTCTGGGTCAAGGTGACCTGGTTGTCTGTTGTCGTCAAGTCGGCTTTTCCTTGTATATAGAGGTTGACGTAGATGTCGTTTTGCTGTGTGGCATACTGGTAGCCCGAGACGGAAGCGATGAAGCGGGTGATGTTGCCGGGGCAGCAGGCACATCCGAACCAGCGTTGACGTTCGTGCTGACCCATAGACTCCAGCGGATTGTCGTAGAAGAATTTGTCACCACTCAGCGATACACCCGACAGGACACCGTTGTACAAGGCACGTTCGTAAACATCGGCATACTTGGAGTCACCTGTGGCCAGGAACATGCGGTAGTTCCAGAATACATTGGCGATGGCTGCGCAGGTTTCGCAATAGGCTGTGTGGTTGGGCAGTGCGTAATCAGGGCCGAAGCCTTCGCCCTGGGCTCGTGAACCCATGCCGCCTGTGATATACAGTTTTTTGCCCACAAGATTTTCCCACAAACGCGTCAGGGCATGGAAGTAGGCTGTGTCTTGGGTGAGGGCAGCCACGTCAGCCACACCTGAATAGAGGTAGCCTGCCCGTACGGCGTGTCCGACCATTTCGCTTTGCTGGAGAATGGGCATGTGGTCCTGGCTGTATTCGTTCAGCTTGTGTCCGTCGGTTCCCCGACCGGTCTCTTCGATGAAGTATCGGGCCATCCGCAGGTATTTCTCATCGTTTGTCACCTTGTAGAGTTTGGCCAGCGCCATTTCGATGATGGGATGTCCCGATGGAACATGTTTCTGTCCCTCGTCAGGACCGAACACGCGGCACACCAGGTCGGCATTCCTGATGGCTATATCCAGCAGGGTACGTTTACCGGTTGCACGATAGTGAGCCACGGCTGCTTCGTACAGATGGCCGCTGTTGTATAGTTCGTGGCTGTTGAGCTTCTCCCATTTGGAACGCCCCCACCAGCCGGAAAGGCGATAGCATTTGTTGGTGACGCAGGTCGTCAGGTAACCATCCGGTTCCTGGGCGGCGGCGATGATGGCGATGACGCTGTCCAGGTATTGGTCCAGTTGCGCGTCGTATCGGGCGGCCAGTGAATAGGAAGCCCCTTCTATTACCTTGTAAGGGTCGGTGTCGTCGAACGAGAAGTCGCCCCGGTGTTCGCCTTTCTTCAGGCCTGCGGCAATGGCAAAATTGTCGAATCGCCCGTTCTTCTCGCATTCGCTGAAAGCGGAAGGGATGGAAACGGTACGGTTTGTCTCAATTCGTGGCGACCAAAAATCGTCGGTCAGGTGAACTTGTGTGAAAGATACTTCTTGAATTGGGGATGGGGGCATTTCGTATTCGGGATTCTGGCATGAATAGGAGAAGGACAGAATCAGAATTCCCCACCCAATGTGTGTTTTGTGTCTCATGTGAGTAAGAGCAGTTTAACAAGTTATTAATATGTGTTTTTGTTGAATTCATTTGTTGTGTTGGCAAAGTTAAAAAAAGAAATATTGAAACGGTAGTGATGTCATGAATAATTTGGATGGAAATAAAAATTTCGGATAGTAGCTTTTGTATTCTTTTTTTTAGGAAATGCCACTATCCTTTCTTATCTTTATACCCTCAAATTTTGAAGAATGGACTTTATGAAAAAACGGTTTTGAAACAGGAGCCCGGGCACATCGTGTGGTTGGACATTGTACGTTTGGTTGCCATGTTTGCTGTGGTATGCTGTCATTGCACGGATCCTTTCAATTTTTATCCAGGCACGTCGCCTGAAATCGGTGAGATTAAGTTTTGGGGAGCGGCTTATGGGGCGGTGCTTCGTCCCTGTGTGCCGCTGTTCGTTATGATTACGGGTGCCTTGCTGCTGCCCGTTCGTGAAAGTAGCGGAACTTTCTACAAGAAGCGCATCACGCGTGTGTTCTTTCCATTTCTCATCTGGTCGGTGCTCTACAATCTTTTTCCGTGGCTGACGGGGGTGCTGGGTGTGGAGCCTCGGGTCATTCTCGACTTTTTCCCCTATTCGGGTGAGGATGTGATGCGCCAGTCGTTGGAGGTCAGTTTGGGATACATTGGTGGCGTACCGTTTAATTTCTCTCTGTTGGCAGTGCATATGTGGTACATCTATCTGCTCATCGGACTTTACCTGTATCTGCCTGTTTTCTCGGCTTGGGTGGCGCAGGCTTCGGAACGGGCCAAGCTGTGGTTCTTGGCTTTATGGGGAGTCACATTGCTGCTGCCTTATTACAATGAATTCGTTTCCAAGTACTTGTGGGGCTCCTGTTCGTGGAATTCGTTCGGTATGCTCTATTACTTTGCCGGTTTCAATGGCTATCTGCTTTTAGGACATGTTTTGCGTCATCGGGAGTGGAGTGGACGGAGGTTGCTGGCGGCGGGTGTACCTATGTTTGTTGTCGGTTATGCGGTAACCTATCTGGGTTTTCGCCACATGACAGCTCTGCCGGATTGTACGGATGAGATGCTGGAGTTGTTCTTCACTTATTGTTCGCTGAATGTGGCCTTGATGACCGTACCCGTATTCATGTGTTGCAAGAAGATACAAGTACGGTCGGAACGCTTGCGGCGGATATTGGCGAACCTGACGCTCTGTGGTTTCGGCGTTTACATGATACACTACTTTTTCACGGGGCCTTCTGTCGTATTGATGCGTCTGTTGGATGTACCCATTTGCGTGCAGATACCTTGCGCTTCCGTAGTGGCATTCGGAGTGTCATGGTTGTTGGTGGCGACAGCCTACCGGTGTTTCGGCCGGAAGGCACGTTGGGTGCTGGGTTAGTTGTTCAGCTTCTTCTTCCACTGCTCGTATTTCTTGAAGACCTTCAAGCCTGCGTTGTTGTACCAGCTATAGCCATTGCGCCGTTCGTGGCCGATTTCCGACAGGTTGTAGCGCTTGATGCCGTCGCGGTCGCAAAAGAAGGGGCGGTTGTCCTCCAGGGTGTAGAAGCGGGCCCATAGCGGGGCGTATCTTTCGTCTTCTTGGCAGGGCACCATGCGATAGTCTTTCTGTCCTTCGTTGTCGGTGAAGTATTCGCGCTTTAGCCCGTTAATCTGTACTTGCTTGAACCATTCTACGGCAGCCTCTATGCTGGCAATGATCTCAGGTGAAGGGTGGGGTAGCTTCATGAGGAAGAGCACGATGTTATCGGACTCGGCTCCACTGAGCGAGGGAAGTTCGTAGGCGCGGGCCTTGGCAGGAGCCAGCGTGTGTTCATCGTGTTGTGCGCACCACACAGTCAGCTTGCCATTCTGCTTTACTTGTGTCTTGAGAATACAGTCGATACCTTTGTCCACCGCAGCTTGTGCCTGTTTGCGGATCTCTTCAGGCAAGTATGTGAAGGGCTGTTTACCATTGGCTACGTCCTGAAGCATTTCCATGACATTGATCATGGCATCGTCGTTGTAAGTGATGTGCGTATAGTAGCCTGTGGGGCGAGGATAAAATTGAGGCCATCCGCCGTTTTCATATTGTGCCTCAAACAGGTAACGGATGCCTTCGATGGCAGCACTTTTGTATTTCTCGATTCCTGTAGCGTTGTAGAGGCGCGACAGGTAGATGATTTCCGTTGTGGTAGCCGTGTTGTCAATGGTACTTTGGTTGACGTCGTCTTTCTCGGACAGCACTTCTTCCAGTTCCTTTTCATCCAGTTCGGCAGGCATGTAAATGTTTTTTGGCCAACCTCCCGTAGTTTGCTGATAGAGCAGGACGTTGTCGCCGATGCGGATGGCTTCTTGGGTTTTGAAGAAGTCGTCGTTCAGTTTCGGAGCCATCTTGACCCAACTCTTATAGGGTTGTTTGCTTTTGTAAGTAACTTCCGACTTTTGCGCGTTTGCCAAGGCTGCACAAAACAAGGCGGCCATGCAGGCTAAGACAATCTTTTTCATGTGTTGTATAGGTTATGATTTATGTTTTTGATTGTCGCAAAAGTAGGGCAATAATTGGACTCTGATGGCGAAAAACTGTTTTATTCCAGGTATTTTGTCACTTTTCCGCTGATTTGCAGGAGTGATATCTCGCAAAGCTTCGTATTGTATTCTGCCGTCAGAATGCGTTCTTCGGCATCAAGCAGGCTCTTTTGAGCTTCACGCATTTCGATGCCGGACAGGTCGCCTAGCATATAGCGTTCCATGGCAATCTCGTGGTTGTCTTTGGCAGCAATGAGGTTCTGACGCTCTAGGTTCAACATTTCAAGGTTGTTTCGGTAGGCTTGCCACAGGTTGCTGAGGTCAGCTTTCAGGGTAAGTTCCAGTTCGTCGCGCTGGAGGCGGGCCGTCTTTATGGCAATGCTGGCATTGCGCCGTTCGCGTTTGCGGTTTCCATCGAAGAGGTTGAATCCTATTGTCAATCCGCCACTGAAGCCGAGGTTTCCCCGCTGGCTGTAACTGTTGACGTCATATTTGTTGAAGGTGTATCCATATCCGGCATTCAGCCGTACGTAAGGATAGTTGCGTGAGTTCACTTTTTTATAGTCCATCTGGGCCAATAGGGTGTTTTGGTCAGCCTTCAGCAACGAGGAGTTTACGCTTAAGGTTGCCTTCCATAATTCGTCGAAGTCCAGTGAATAGTTTACGTTGATGATACTGTCGTATGGCAGGATGAATTGGTCAACATTTTCATTGCCCATCAGTTCGTTCAGATTGATACGTGAAGTGTGAAGCAATTCCTGTTGCTTCATGTATTGGGCACTGTCAGCATTGAAATCAACTTTGGCCTGCTGGTAGTCGAGTCGTGAAAAGTTTCCGATGTGATAACGGGCTTCTACGATTCGCAGACGCTCTTTGGATAGCTGTACGGCGTAAAGCAGGTTCTTCATGCGGATTTTTTGTTGCACGAAATTATAGTATTCTGCAGCCAGCGAGGCGATGAAATCTTCCAGCGCAATGCGTGTGTTAGTCTCTCCCTGTTCACGGAGCAGCTTCAGCTGCTGATAGGTTGTAGATATGTTGAAGCCGTCGAAGAGAGTCCAGTTCAAATCAATACCTACATCAACGGTTTGATCGAATACATTTTTGGTCTTTTCCATTTCTCCTGTAGCCCTAACCTTGCTGTTCGTATTGGCTACCGTAGCCTGATAGCCACCTGTCAGGTCGATGGTGGGCAGGGCTCCGGCATTGGCCAGGGTAGCGTTGTTTTTGCTGATCTGCTCCTCGTTGTGCATGATGCGCAGCGAATAATTGTTGAGCAATCCTTGTTCCAAACACGACTTCAGTGTGTAGGTGGCAGCTGGCTGTGTACGGACGGTGGTCAGTACACAGAGTGTGATTATCATGGATAGTAGGAGACGTTTCATATTTTTCTTATTTTACTTCGGTTGGTTGATACATAACTGTAGATGGCGGGTACGATATACATGGTGAGTAGTGTGGATACCAGCATGCCACCTACGACGGCCGTACCCATGGCAATACGTTGATTGGCTCCTTCACCTGTGGCAAAAGCTAATGGAATAAGGCCGATGATAGTTGATGCACTGGTCATTAGGATGGGACGCAGACGTTGGAGGGCGGCGTCTTTGATGGCCTGTAACTTGTCTTCACCTGCTTCTTGCTTTTGATTGGCAAACTCTACGATTAAGATGCCATTTTTGGCTACGAGTCCGATGAGCATGATGATACCGATTTGACTGAAGATGTTCATTGTAATGTTACCAAAATACATGAATATCAGTGCTCCAGCAATAGCCAACGGCACGGTAAGCATGATGATGAGTGGATCTTTGAAGCTTTCAAACTGGGCAGCCAGGATCAGGTAGATGAGGAAGATGGCTAGGATGAAGGCAAACATCAGGCTGGACGCGCTTTCACTATAGTCTTTTGAGTCGCCGGCCAATGCTGTACGGAAAGTCTCGTCCAGTACTTCGTCGGCAATCTTGTCCATTTCTTCCAAACCTTGTCCGATGGTCTTTCCCTCGGCAAGACCCGCTGAGACGGTAGCTGATACAAAACGATTATAGCGGTAGAGTTTCGGGGGGGCTGTTCCATAAACAAGTTCCACGAGGTTGTCGAGCTGAATCATATCGCCTGCATTATTTCGAATATACAGGCCCATGAGATAGGCTGGCTTATTGCGTTGCTGTCGATTGATTTCTCCTAAAATCTCATATTGCTTGCCGTTCATGTAGAAGTAACCCATGCGTTGGCCGCTCAAACCATATTGCAAGGTTTGGGCTATATTTTTGGTACTTACTCCCATAACACCTGCTTTGTCGCGGTTGATACTGATACGAGCTTCGGGTTTGCTGAATTTCAAATCGACATCGGCCATTTGGAAGACATCATTTTCATAAACGCGTTCCATAAACTTCGGTAACACTTCTTGCAGTTTTTCAAGATTGGTGGCCTGCAATACATATTGCACGGGCATGCTGGCACGTCGTCCACCGAAAGAAGATGGCTGGCGTAGGAAAGCACGTGCTTCCGTTTCAGGTTTGAGGGCTCGGGTCAGCTGAGCTGCTACGTCCATTTGGGTGTAGTCTCGTTCGCGAAGGTCTTTGAGGGTGATTTGCACATACCCGCTTCCGCTGGAAACACGAGCTGTTACTGCTTTGGCATCCGGAATGATGGAATCAACTACGTCGTTGATGCGTTCTGTGTAATCACGGATATATTCGTAACTGACACCTTCGGCGCCAACTGTATTGATGTTAATTTGTGAACGGTCTTCAAGTGGAGCCATTTCAGCAGGAATGGTGTTCCATAGGAAAAAAATAAGGCAGAATGTAGCTAATGTGAATACCAGTGCTATCCAACGTTTACGCAGGAAAGCAGCTAATGACTGGCTGTATAGGCGGTTCATTCCTTCAAAGAAAGGCTCTGTCTTACGGTAAAACCAATTCTTTTTATCTTGGCGTATAAGTAGTTTGGTAGCCAGCATTGGTGTGAAGGTAAGGGCCGCAAACGAGGAGATGATGATAGAACCCGAGATGACAAAACTGAATTCTCGGAAGAGTCGTCCTGTGGTGCCTTCCATAAAAACAATGGGGAAGAATACTGCTACCAGTGTGATGGTGGTAGAAATGACGGCAAAAAAGATCTCTTTGGCTCCTTCTATACCCGCTTCTTTGGGTGGCATGCCTCTTTCGATACGGACGTATATATTTTCGGTCATTACGATAGCATCGTCCACTACCAGACCAACTGAGAGGACGACGGCCAACATCGTGAGTACGTTGATGGAAAAGCCAGCCACATACATTACGAAGAAAGCTCCAATGAGCGATACGGGGATTACAATGCAGGGGACTAACGTGACACGCCAGTCACGCAGGAAAAGGAAAATAATGATGATAACCAATAAGAAAGCTTCGTACACAGTACTTTCTACTTCGCTGATGGAAGCACGGATGAACTTGGTGTTGTCGAAACCGTAGCTGTAGGTCACGTCTTCGGGCAAGTCTTTCTTCATGCGTTCCATGCGGTCGTACACGGCATCTGCAATCTGGATGTGGTTGGCACCTGGCTGGGGCGTAACAACGACACCTACCATTGGCACACCGTTCATTTTCATGTAACTTTTGATGTCGGCAGCTCCTAATTCGGCACGTCCGATGTCACTGAACCGGATGATACGATTGGCATCTTCTTTGATAATAAGATTGTTGAATTCCTCAGGTGTATGCATTAATCCCAGAGTACGGATAGTCAGCTCGGTGGTATTACCTTCAATGCTACCTGAAGGAAGTTCGATGTTTTCTTGGTCAATGGCATTTTTTACATCAACCGGTGTAATGCCATAACCTGACATTTTGGTGGGATCAAGCCAGAGGCGCATAGAGTAACGTTTCTCTCCCCAAATACTGACACCGCTTACGTCGGAAATGGTCTGTAGTTGTTCCTTGACTGTCAGTTCGGCTATTTCGCTCAATTCGAGCAGGGAACGTTTGTTACTTTGTAGGGCCACCATTAAGATGGGTACGGCGTCGGCATCGGCCTTCGAAACGGTAGGCGGGTCACAGTCGCGGGGTAGGTAGCGTTGGGCGCGCGACACTTTATCGCGCACGTCGTTGGCGGCTGTTTCTAGATCAACCGACAACTCGAATTCAACAGTAATACGACTTTGTCCCTGCTGACTGACGCTGGTCAGCGAGCGGATACCGGGGATACCGTTGATGTTCTGTTCCAGTGGTTCGGTAATTTGATTTTCGATGACGTCGGCGTTGGCACCCGTGTATGAGCAGGATACGGAGATGATGGGATTATCCACCGACGGATATTCGCGCACACCGAGATAGGTATAACCAATGAGTCCAAAGAGTAGGATGATGATGGTCAGTACCGTTGACAATACGGGGCGGCGTATGCTTAGTTCGGATATATTCATTTCAATGAAGAATTAGGAATTAATAATGAAGTTTTATTTAATGAATAATTAAGAATGAAAAAACTTTGTGATGTAATACCAGTTGGTTCACAAAGTGATTCTTCATTCTTCGTTCTTCATTCTTCATTTATTCGATGTGGTCGATGGTCACGTCCATACCTGTACGAAGTTGCTGGGTGCCTGATATGATAACTGTGTCACCCGCAGTCAGCCCTTTGACGGCCTGCACCAGTGCGTCGGTACGGATACCGGTAATGATTTCCACCGGTTCTGCCTTACCCGATCGGTAGAGGAACACTTTGTCTTTGCCCATTTCTGGTACGATGGCCTGTGAGGGAATGGCTAATGCATCCTTGTATTCCTGTTTCTTTAACGTGATGGAAGCGTAACGGCCCGGCATGATACCACTGGGATTGGGATAAAGGGCGCGTACGGTTAATGTATGTGTATTGATATCTAGACTGGACTCTCGGGCATAGACTTGTGCGTGATAAGTGTCCAGCGACCCTTCCAGCGTGAAACTTAGGTTAGTACCTACCTTGATGTCGCGGGCATAGCGCTCGGATACGGAAAATTCCAATTTCAAGGGAGATATCTTGGTGAGTTTAGCCACGATGGTGGTGGGCGAAGCATAGGTACCGACACTTACCTGACGCAAACCGATGATTCCATCGAAAGGAGCGCGCAATTCAGTTTGAGCTATTTGTGCCTCGACGCTTTCGATGTCGGCATTCAGCGTAGCGAGTTCGGTCTTGACTTGCTCGTAGGCTTCTTGGCTGACGGCATCCCGCTTCAGTAGGGCATCCTGACGGAATACGCGATCTTCGGCCAATTTCAGTTGTGAAACCAAGCGTTGTAACTGAGCCTGCAGGGGGCGGTCGTTTACTTTAGCTAACAGTTGGCCTTTCTTTACGGTAGTCCCTTCTTCGAAATTAATTTCAACGATTTTACCCGATGTCTCGAATGACAGATTCACTTCTTCATCGGGTATTAAACTACCAATAATCGGAATTTCATCAGTCAGCACTTGTGGTTGCACGATGATTGCATTGATGTTTAATGCTTTTTTCCCTTGTTTTTGGCTGGCCATTACTTTGTCTGCTTCGGCCAGTTCTTCGTTTGGTTTGGGTATTTGTGAATAGATTCCCCACCCTATAAGTCCGGCGCCAATAACGACGACAAGACTCCCTTTTACTCTCTTCTTCATTCTTTCAGTTGTTCGTGGTATTAGTATATGAAATCAGCCTTTTGATTTAGAGAACTGGAATGGTGAAGGGTTTAATGCCGAGCGAGAAGATTATGCTTTATTAACAGAGGGCGTAGGAATTGCAATACGCCCTCTTGGTCTTGTCTAAATATTTTAACTCTTTAATGCAGAAAGGATAGAGGGGAGTAAGAGGGCTAACTTATTCTCGTCCTGTGCCGTATAGAAGTTTCCGTCTGTTTCGATAGGATTATCTGTGGCAATTCCGTTTTGTATGGCCGGTTTGGCCAGAGGATGTACGGCTACTTTTTTCCCTTGGGTTATACCAGCTTTTTCGAACATTAGAGCGGCAGCACAATGTCCTATCATTATTTTTCCTTTGTCGCCAAATTTTTTTAATACCTTCATTAGTAGAATATTATAAGGCTCCGTGGCATACTGGGCAAATACAGGAATGGCATCGCCGCAGGCGAATACCAATGCATCGTATTCATCCTCATGCCCTTCCAAATCTGCTATTACACTATCGGCGCATAAGGCTATCCCAGAGTTAGTACGGATAGTTGTTGTGGATGCTACAGCATACACTTTGTAAGAAATTCCGTTTTCGTAAAAAGCTTCCAGATACTGAAACAAGCCTGAACCGTTTACTGGATTTACGGCCAGGACTGCTACTTTCTTTTCCATCATTTTAAATCTTTAAATGAGACATTGGTTTTCTTTAGTAACTTTGTTACCTTTGTTTGGACAAAAGTAGCCGTTAAGGAGGGTTGATACAAGAAGGCACTTGGATGTAAGATACTTACATGTGTGTTACTTTTGTTGGGAATGAATAAATTGTAAAGTGTTAAAATAATGAAAAATTTTCATCATGAGGGGATTTGCCCAGTTCGCGATGTGCTGGGAAGGCTGGGAGATAAATGGTCTATGCTGGTACTTATCACGTTGAAGGCCAACGGAACGATGCGTTTCAGTGATATTGCCAAGTCAATTGGCGATGTGTCGCAGCGGATGCTGACTGTTACCCTTCGGCATCTGGAAACGGACGGACTGGTGGAAAGGAATGTTTTCCCCGAAGTGCCACCACGGGTGGAATATACGTTGACACAGATGGGATGGAGCCTGATACCGCATCTTGAAAGCCTGGTGGCTTGGGCGGAAGAACACAAGGATATCATCTTGTCAAGACGCGTAGGCTGTCGGGATGAGGAAGGCTAATCTTAATATCCCGTCCGGTACTTGCCCTCCTCTTTATCTTCAAGCATGCTGAGGTAGGACTGGTAGCGCGACTCGCTGATGTAGTGTTCCTCGACGGCACGGCGCACGGCGCAACCTGGTTCGTGGCGGTGGGTGCAATTGCCGTAGCGACATTCGGCTGAGGTTTTGAAAATCTCGGGGAAGTAGTGCCCTATCTCCTCTTCCTCCATGTCGAAAGTGCCGAAACCTTTGATGCCCGGTGTGTCAATGAGGTAGCCTCCGCCTTCGAGAGCGAACATCTCGGAGAAGGTGGTGGTGTGCATGCCTTTGTTGTGGGCGGCGGATATCTCGCCCGTGCGGGCTGCGGCGTCAGGCAGGATGGCGTTGATGAGGGTGGACTTGCCAACGCCCGAGTGACCTGACAAAAGGGTGATGCGGCCGCTTAGCTCAGCCTTGAGGAGGTCAATGCCGCTACCCTGCGTGGCTGAGACCTTGAAGCAGGGATAGCCGATGGTGGTATAGAGGTGGATGAGGCTGTCCAGGTAACGGATGTCGTCGTCATCGTAGGCGTCTATCTTGTTGAAGATGAGCTTGACGGGGATGCGATAGGCTTCGGCCGTGGCGAGGAAGCGGTCAATGAACGTAGTCGATGTTTCAGGGTAATTGACGGTGACGATGAGCATGCACTGGTCGAGGTTGGAGGCGATGATGTGCGACTGCTTCGACAGGTTAGATGCTCGGCGGATGATGTAGTTGCGTCGGTCCTCAATTTCACTGATGAAGGCCGTCCCTTCTTGGTTAAGGATAATTTGTACGTAATCGCCAACCGCTACAGGGTTGGTGCTACGGATGCCTTTTAGGCGGAAATTCCCTTTAATTTTGCACTCAATACAACGTCCGTCCTCGGTCTTGACGAGATACCAGCTGCCTGTGTTTTTGATTACAAGCCCTTTCATGAATGGAGAATTGATAATTGAGAAAGGATAATTGGGAATGGAAAATTGGAACGCTTCGTTTTCAATTTTCCATTCTCCATCCTCCATTATTTATACGGTCATGATTTCCTTGTCCTTGGCTACGAGCATGTCATCAATCTGCTTGATGTACTTGTCGTGGATTTTCTGAAGCTTTTCTTCACCGCCTTTTTGGGCATCTTCGGCGAGACCTTCCTTGACGGCTTTCTTCAGTTGGTCGATGGCATCGCGACGGGCGTTGCGTACACTCACTTTAGCCGTTTCGCCTTCGCCTTTACATTGCTTGGCCAGCTGTTTACGACGCTCTTCAGTAAGGGGGGGGATGCCGATGCGGATAATTTCACCGTTGTTTTCGGGCATGATGCCCAAGGCCGAGTCGATGATGGCTTTCTCGATGATACGGAACATCGACTTGTCCCACGGCTTAATGGCGATGCTGCGCGCGTCGGGAGTCGTCACGGCGGCTACGTTGTTGATGGGCACCATGCTACCATAGGAGTCCACGCGGATACCGTCCAGCAGGCGTACATCGGCTTTACCGGCGCGGATGTGTGCCAACGCTTCGTCCAGATACATCACTGCCATGTCCATTTTCTCCTGAGCCTCGTTCAGGATGTCTTTTACGTCTTTCATATCGCTTCGTTCTTTTTTTAAGAATGTTTGTTTTTATAATAAGTTGAGCAAATGTAGCGTATTATTCCTTCTTTTGCAACATTGGAGGATTTTTTTTGATTGGGCAGACATTTGCTCGTTTAAAGGAAAACATTGTTTTCTTGGGCGCAAAGCATTGCTTTCGCTGATGGAAAGCATTGCTTTTTCAGTTGTGTACCAGTGTGCCTATTTCCTCGCCGTCAATGACCTTTTTGAGGTTGCCAACGGTATCCATGTCGAATACGATGATGGGCAGGTTGTTTTCTTTACACATGCAGGTGGCCGTGAGGTCCATTACCTTGAGGCCTCGACGCAGCACTTCGTCGTACGTGATGTCGTGGAATTTCGTGGCCGTCGGGTCCTTTTCCGGGTCGGCTGTGTAGATGCCGTCCACGCGGGTGCCTTTCAGCATGACGTCGGCCTCGATTTCGATGCCGCGCAGCGACGAGCCCGTGTCAGTGGTGAAGAAGGGGTTTCCCGTACCTGCTGACATGATGACCACTTCGCCTGCCTCCATGCACTCGATGGCGCGCCATTTGTTGTAGAACTCTCCGATGGGTTCCATGCGTACGGCTGTCAGTACGCGTGTCTTGACGCCTGCGGCCGTCAGGGCCGAACTCAGGGCGAGGCTGTTGATGACCGTGGCCAGCATGCCCATCTGGTCGCCTTTCACGCGGTCGAAGCCTTTCGAAGCACCGCTCAGTCCGCGGAAAATGTTCCCTCCGCCGATGACAATGCCTATTTGTACGCCCGTGGCGTGTATTTCCTTGATTTGTGCTGCATATTCTGCCAGACGCTTTTCGTCGATGCCATACTGTTTTTCACCCATGAGGCTCTCGCCGCTGAGTTTCAGTAAGATTCTCTTGTATGTTGCCATAAATGGTTTATTTTGAGGTTTGCGGCAAAGATATAAAAAGGTGAGAGGGGGAGCAAATAAAAATGACATTTTTCACTTTGATTATTTAGCTGTTGATACAGTGTCGTCCGTTTCATCTTTCTTTTTCCTGCTTCAGTACTACAATTCTCCGTTTGGGAAAGATTTTTCTGAGTGGTGTAATTTTCTTCTCGAACTTTGTGGCGTATTTGTAAACCGAAGTATAAAAGAGATATGAAGAAGTTTTTTGATTTTAAAAATGTATTTTTTGTGGTGTGTCTGTCTGCCTTGCTTGTCGCGTGCAGCAAGCAGGAGCAGATTGAAAGGGATCGGCCGGTCGTACAGGTGGCACGTGTCATTGCACTCACGGGTGATGTAACTCGCAGTTATACATTTATTTCCGAACCTATACGGGTGACACAGCTGGCCTTTCGTGTAGGTGGCCCTGTACAGGATTTTACCGTACAGGCTGGCCAGTTTTTTCGAAAAGGGCAGCTGATAGCTGCTGTTGATGAACGAGATTTCCTCATCCGTCGCGACCGTGCTGAAGCCCTTTACCGCCAGGCATTATCTCAAGACCGAGAACCGTGCCGGCCTCTCCAAGATAACCGTTTACGTCAAGAAGGAAATCCGTGCCGACGCCATGCAGCAGCTGTGGGACAAGCTTCGGCGCAAGGTGGGAGACGCGCAAGGCCGTCTTCCGGCCGGCGCCGGCACGTCGGTGGTCAACGATGACTTCGGCGACGTGCTCGGCGTGTTTTATGGCCTGAGTAGTGCCGTACACACCTACCGCGAGCTTGAGGAGCAGGCCGAACGCCTCAAGAACGAATTGCTGGCCGTGCCCGATGTGGCCCGCGTCGAGCTCTATGGCGTGCAGAACCGCACCATCGAGGTAGAGGCAGACCCTTCACTGCTCGCTGCCAGCGGGCTGACAATGGCCGACATCGCCGCCGCCTTCGACCGCCAGAACCGCATCGTAGACGCCGGCGCCGTCGAGACGGCCCATAACCGCCTGCGCATCGATGCGGCAGGAAGCTTCACGACGCTCCAGGAACTCGAGAACCTGACCGTCACCTCGCGCGACGGCTCCTATTTCCGCCTGGGCGAGCTGGCCGCCGTCAGCGAGAGCTATGTTCGTCCGGCTCGCAGCCGCATGGAGATGGACGGCCTCCCTACCATCGGCATCGCCATATCGACGGTGGCCGACGGCAACGTGGTTGACATGGCCGAACGCGTAGCCACCCGCCTGTCACAACTGGAGCAGACGATGCCCGAGGGCTACCGTCTCCGTACCGTCTACGACCAGGGGCATGAGTCGTCCGTTGCCAATGACGGTTTTGTACTCAACCTGCTCATCTCCGTCGTGACCGTCATCGCTGTGCTACTGTTCTTTATCGGCATGAAGAACGGAATATTGATTGGCAGCGGACTGGTCTTTTCGATTTTCGGCACCCTCATCTATATGTATGGCACGGGCATCGCCCTGCAACGCATGTCGCTGGCGGCCATTATCATTGCCATGGGCATGCTGGTGGACAACGCCATCGTGGTTTACGATGCTACGCTGGTCAACATGCAGCGCGGCATACGCAAGCGTACGGCCATCCTTGCTGCCGTAGGTACGACGGCCATGCCGCTGCTGGGCGCTACGCTCATTGCCGTGCTCACCTTCCTGCCTGTCTATCTGTCGCCCCACATTACGGGCGAGCTGTTGTCGTCGCTATTCATCGTCATTGCCGTATCACTCCTTCTGAGTTGGGTGCTGGCCATTTCGCAAAACGTCTTCTTCGTGCAGGAATTCGTTCGTCGTCCGCGTCCCGACGAGTTGAAGGGCGAGCTCTTCCAAGGCCGCATGTACGACCGCTTCCGCCGTGCCCTACGCTGGACCATCCGCCGCCGCTTTCGTGTTGGCCTCGATGGTGGTGCTGCTGGCCGCCAGCGCGTTGAGCTTCCGCAGCATTCCGCAGCAGTTCATGCCGTTACTTGACAAGCAATACTTCTCCATTGACGTCTGGCTACCCGAGGGCACCCGCGTGGAGGAGACCTCGCGTCAGGCCGAAGCCCTGGCCGAGAAGCTGATGCAGCATGAGGGCGTCCGCCACGTATCGACCTTTGTCGGCCAAACACCCCCGCGCTACTACCTGGCCAATGCTGCCTACGGACCTCAGAGCAACTACGCACAGTGTCTGGTCGAGGCCGTAAGCCGGTCTGTGGCGCGCAGCATGCAGGTGGGACTGCAAGACGAGCTGTCGCAGACTTTCTCCGATGCCCTGATTCGCGTCAACCGCTTCGAGCTGAGCAGCATTCCGCAGGCACTCATCGAAGCCCGCTTTTGCGGTGACGATCCCCGCGTGCTCGATTCGCTGACGAGTATCGCCATCGACATCATGCGCCGCAATCCGAAGGTGATGAACGCCCGCAACGAGTGGGGCAACAAGGCCATGCTGGTGCGTGCTGCCTACGACCCCGTGAAAGCCGGCCGCCTGAACCTGGGCAAAGCTGACCTGATGACAGCCGTGAAGAGTACCAACGACGGCACGCCGGTAGGCATCTACCGCGACGGTGACAAGCAGGTACCTGTCCTGTTGCGTACGGTGGGCGGCGGGCAGCTGTCGCAGGCCGCGCTCGAAGACCTGCCCGTGTGGAACGGACGCAACTCCGTCCTCTTGGCTCAGGTGACCGACAGCATCGGGATCGGCTGGGAATGGCCGTTGGTAAAGACCTATAACCGGTGTCTGTCTATGGCAGCACAATGCGACGTACAGCTCGGCCATACCATGAAGGAGGTACACGGCGAAATCCGTGACGAGATAGAGCGCATCGGGCTTCCCGCCGGATACAGTTTCTTTTGGGATTCGCAGTATAAGGACCAGAAAGAGGCTATGGAGGCGCTTACCAAGTATTTCCCGCTGGCCATCGTCTTCTTGGTGCTCATATTGGTAGCCTTGTTCGGCAATTTCCGCCAGCCTTCCATTATCTTCCTCATCCTGCCTCTGTCGGTCATCGGCGTGGTCGTGGGGATGCTGGTCACAGGTTTCCAGTTCGGCTTCTTCTGCATAGCCGGATGGCTGGGCCTGCTGGGCATGATCATCAAGAACGTTATCGTGCTGCTCGACGAAGTGAACATTCAGCGGCGGGCCGGTGTCGCGCCCAGTGAGGCCATCGTTGAGGCTACCGTTTCGCGTACGAGGCCTGTACTGATGGCAGCCATTACGACCATCTTCGGCAGCATTCCCCTGCTGTTCGACGTCGTGTTCGGCGGCATGGCGGCTACGATTGTCTTCGGGCTGTCGTTTGCTACGCTGCTGACGCTCTTCGTAACTCCTGCCATCTACGCCGTGTTCTATCCCGAAGCGGCAAAGAGAGCGTGAACACTGTCCATTCAATGAAATAAAAACGAAAAGACATGAAACAACTATATCTCATTATGACGGCCTCTGCACTCCTGACGGCCGTGTCGGGACGGGCACAGGACAACCCGCTGCTCGACGCCTATCGCGCACAAGTAGAGGCCTATAGCCCCGACCTGCGTACTGCCGAATATGCGGCCAGCGCGAGCGGGGAAGCAAGACAATCGGCACGGGCCGACTTCTTCCCCAAGCTCTCGGGCGGAGCCAACTTCAACTATACGGGCCATCCGTTGCGTAAGGACATTGCTTTGCCAGGCACGGATGACGTTTACACCTTCGAGGGACGCAATACGAAATACGGCGCTTCGGTCAGCCTGGCGCAACCGCTTTATGCGGGCGGTGCGCTTCGGGCGGGCTACGACAAGGCGCAGGCCGAGGACGAAATGGCCCGTCAGGAAATCAGACGTGTGACGAATGACCTTCGCCACGAAGCTGATGTCCGTTATTGGAGCCACGTAGCTCAGTGCGAATTGGTCAGCGTGGCCGACGGTTACCGCCAGTCGGTGGGTCGGCTGGTGGAAGTCGTCCGCCAGCGGGTGGAGGCAGAATATACCGACCGCAACGACCTGCTCATGGCCGAAGTGCGGCTCAATGATGCCGACTATCAGGTGCAGCGTGCTCGCAACGATGCCGAAGTGGCCCGCCTGTCGCTCAATGCGCTGGCCGGCATCCCTTCCGACCAGCACATTGCTACCGATACGCTGGTCGTGCCCCTCACCGTCGTCCAGCCTTTGACCGATGAGGTGGACGACCTGCTGATGCGCCGTCCCGAAATGGGAATGGCCGAAGGCAATGTACGCGTACAGCAGTCGGCCGCTCGCCTGGCCAACGCTCGCTATCTGCCTACGCTTTCCATCGGTGTGGACGGCAGCTACTCGTCGCCCGGCTATGACTTTCGTGCCGACCTCGATCCCAATTATGCCATCTATGCTAAGCTCAGCGTCCCCATCTTCGAGTGGGGCAAACGCCGCCGCACGAAGAACATGGGGCGCTATCAGGTGGATATTGCCCGCGAACGGCGTGTACAGGTGGGCGACGACCTGCGGCTGGAAGTGGAGACGGCTCAGTGCAACTATGCACAGGCCGTGGAGCAGGTGCGACTTACCGAAAGTTCGTTGCACAAGGCGGCCGAGAGCGAGGAACTGGCTATGGACAAATACCGCGAGGGAAGCATCTCGATTGTCGAGGTAATCAATGCGCAGCTTTTCCATCTGGAAGCTCGCCAGAACCATATCCGTTCGAAGCTGAATGCCTGCGTGGCAAAAAGTGCCTTGCAGAGGGCTTGCGGCGAATGATAAATTCTGTATCTTTGTGGAAGTACAGCGTAAAGCATTGCTTTGTCGTCTTTAAAACATCGTTTTACGGAGGCGAAAGCACTGCTTTGTCGATGACAAGCCATCGCCTTGTATCCGATAAAGGGAAAGGATTTAGGAATATAGCTGATTTTTACTGTTATGCAACCGAACAGTCGACAATACCTTGGGGACATCCTGCTCTACTCGGGGCTGGGATGTTTCTCCTATTTCTTCCTGGTGCGCTTTGCTGATATCCCCTTGCGCTATCAGGACCGCCTGCTCACGCCCGAAGCCTTCGTGGCCGTGATGCTGCTGTTCAACGGCGTGGGGCTGGGCATGCGCTACATTCAGTTGAGGCTTCGGCGCAGCTATCCGACGTTCCTCGGTAGCCGTCGGCAGATGGTACTATTCTTTGTCTTGTCGGGCGCCTTTCTTTTTTTGCTCAATTATCTGTTGCAGGTATCGGTGAAGTGGCTGCTTGATGTGCCCCAGCCTTTGGCATTGGCCTACAAGGGCGTGAGGTTGCTGCTGATTGTCTGGTTGACGGAGCTGGTCATTGTCAGCCAGTCGGTCAGCAACCGCTTTTACAAAGACCTGCTTACCGCCTACCGTCGCACGCGCCAGCTGGAAGAAACAGCCTTGCAGGCCCGTTACATGGCCTTGCAGACCCAGCTCAATCCGCACTTCCTGTTCAACAGTCTCAATACGCTGGTGGCCGAGATTGAATACAATCCGCAAGGAGCCGTCAGCTTTACGCGCAACCTTTCCGACGTCTATCGTTACATCCTGACCTGTCAGGACAAGCGGCTGGTGGGCTTGCGCGAGGAGATGGAGTTTGTCGATACCTACGTGGAGCTTCATCGGGTGCGTTTGGGCGATTGTCTGACGGTAGATTGGCAAGTGGATGAGGCTGTGCGCGAGGATGCACAGCTGCCTCCGCTCACCTTGCAGGTGCTGGTGGAGAACATCGTGAAGCACAATGCCATCAGCCCTTCGCGACCGATGACGGTGGAAGTGGAGGTCGTGTCGGACGAGGAAGGAGACTCTTGGCTGCGTGTGTCCAATCCCCTGCGTCCCAAGCTGGGAGCCGTTTCGGACGGACATGGGCTGGACAACCTGACACAACGTTATCGCCTGCTTTGCGGCAAGGAGATTCGTGTGCAGAAGGGAGAAGATTGTTTTATTGTAAAAGTTCCGTTGTTGTATGAATGATGTTCAGACAGATGCCTGGGGCGGAAAGAAGATACGAGCCGCCATCATCGAAGACGAGTTGCCAGCCGCCCGCCTGTTGCAGGGGATGTTGACCGAGTTGCGCCCCCAATGGGATATCCTGCTCCTGCCGGGTACGGTAGAGGAGGCCGTACAATGGTTTGCCACCCATCCGCATCCCGACATCCTTTTTCTCGACATTCAGCTGACCGACGGCCTCTCGTTCTACTTCATCGAGCAGGCACGCCCCGAGAGCATGATTGTCTTTACTACCGCCTACAACGAATATGCCGTCCGTGCCTTTACCGTCAACAGCATTGATTATCTGCTGAAGCCTGTCCGTCGTGAGCGCCTGGCCGATTCGCTTGACAAGTTCGAGCGCCTGACCGCTCCCCGCATTCGTGAACAAAATGAGCGAATGGACATGCAGGAACTGCTTCGGATGCTGGCCGACCGCAACGCCTGTCCTTATCGCAAGCGTTTTCTCGTCAACGGCGCACGGAACCTCTATACCTTGGCTGTAGACGACGTGTGCTACTTCTATTCGGAAGAGAAAGTGACCTTTGCCGTGACGGCCGACCGCCGCACGCACATCATCGACCTGCCGCTTACGAAGCTGGAAGAACAGCTCGACCCGCGCCGCTTCTTTCGTGTCAGCCGCCAGTTCATCCTTTCAGCCGATTGCATCCGCGACATCGAGCCTTACTTCAATGGCAAGATGGTGGTGCACGTTACGCCTCCCTTTGACGGCAGCATTCAGGTGAGCCGCGAACGGGTGGCGGCGCTGAAGATGTGGCTCAATAGTTGAAAAAACTACTAATCCATAAACAGACATTATGAAACGTATTGCTTTTTTTATTACACTTGCTTTCCTGTTCTGTCTCCAGACGGAAGCGCAAGTTTCTTTTGGCAACGCACAAGTATTCAACAGCGGATGGCTTTTCTTGTTGGAGGATGATTCTGCTGCCATTCGAATTGATTATGATGACAGTCGCTGGCGCAGGCTGGATCTGCCGCATGATTGGTCCATCGAAGGGCAACTCTCGCCTGATTTGGCCAGTTGTACAGGCTATCTGCCCGGTGGTATCGGATGGTATCGCAAACATTTCCAAGTGACAGATGATGCAGCCCGTCATTACATATACTTTGAAGGCGTTTACAATCGTAGCGAGGTTTACTTGAACGGCCATTTGCTGGGTAAGCGCCCGAATGGTTATATTTCGTTTATGTACGATCTGACTCCCTATTTGAAAGAAGGCGACAATGTGCTGGCTGTACGCGTGGATCATAGTCGCTCTGCCGATTCGCGCTGGTATACGGGCTCGGGCATCTATCGTGATGTGTGGATGGTATCGGCTCCTGATATTCATTTTGCCCAGTGGGGCATAGGATGGCGTGCAACTTCGCTGACCGACCGTAGAGCGACGATTGCTGTTGATGTGGAGGTGGAGAAGCACGTGGAGGCTACGGGTCGGTTAGAGGTGAAAGCTGTGTTACTGGATGCCGAGGGTCGGCAGGTAGCACAAGCTTCTGGACGTGTAACTGACGGTAAGGTAGGCTTATTCAAACAAACAATGACTTTGCGAGTGAACCGACCGAAACGTTGGGATTTGGATACCCCTTATTTATATACGTTGAAAACGGAGTTGTTTGCTGACGACAAGCGACTGGACGGGAGCGAAACGAAAGTCGGCCTGCGTACGCTGGAGTTTAATCCGAATAAAGGCTTTGCCCTGAACGGTCGCTGGATGAAAGTGAAAGGCGTCTGTCTGCACCACGATGCCGGCGTGTTGGGAGCTGTGGTACCGCCCGAAGTGTGGGAACGTCGTCTGAAGAACATAAAGGAATATCTGGGTGCAATGCTATCCGTATGAGTCATAATCCGCAAGCTCCTATTGTTTACGACTTGTGTGATCGCCTCGGCTTGTTGGTGATGGATGAGGCTTCTGACGAATGGGAGTTTCCTAAGCGCAAATGGATTAAAGGATGGAACAAGGGTGAACCCGGCTATCAGGGTTCGTTTGATTTCTTTGAAGAATGGATTGAACGTGATGTTACCGATATGGTGCGTCGCGACCGTAACCATCCGTCGGTCTTCCTGTGGAGTATTGGTAATGAAGTGGATTACCCGAATGACCCTTATTCACACCCCATCTTGGATGGAACTGGGGCAACTATCAACCAGCCCATGTTTGGAGGCTATAAACCAGACGCACCTGATGCCATGCGCATCGGTGTTATCGCCCAGCGGCTGGCGGCCTGCGTACGGACGGTGGACAAGAGTCGTCCCGTGACAGGTGCCCTAGCTGGTGTAGTGATGTCCAATCAGACGGCTTATCCTGAAGCTGTGGATGTTGTGGGCTATAATTATACGGAAAATCGATACGACGAAGACCATGCTACTTATCCTGACCGCGTTATTTATGGCAGTGAGACGGGTTCGGGCATTGACGCTTGGTATGCTGTAAAGAATAAGGATTTCATTTTCGGACAATTCATCTGGACGGGTACCGACTACTTGGGTGAGGCGGGTGCCTGGCCCTCCCGCGGATTGGGTACTGGTTTGCTCGATTTTGCCAGCCTCCCGAAGCCGCGCGGCTATCATCGGGCTACATTGTGGAGTGAGAAGCCAGTCACCTACGTTGGAACCTATCCGAAGCGCGACTATCTGTCGCCCGATGCCTGGGATATCTGGAACTATGAGCCGGGACAAGAGATACGGGTAGTGTGCTACACTAACGCTCCGCAAGCTCGGCTGTTGCTCAATGGCAAGGTGGTGGGCGAAATGAAGCCCTACGACGTAAAGAGCGGCATTATTTATTGGGACATTCGCTATGAAGTGGGCGAACTGCGTGCCGAGGGGTGCGATGAGGCCGGAAACGTACTGTCTTCGTATGCCGTCCGTTCATCAGGCCTGCCTTACGGCCTGCGTGTCACGGCGGATTGCGACAGCTTGACGGCCGACCGTCGGGTGGCTCATGTGCTGATAGAAGTGGTGGACGAACAGGGAATACCAGTTCGCCTGGCCGATAACGAAATCACTTGCCGCATTGAAGGACCTGCACGCCTGCTCGGGCTGGAGAACGGAAATAATAGCGATATGTCGGAGCATCGCGACCACCGTCAGCGCGTGTGGCGCGGACGCCTTCTGGCTTATGTACAGGCCACGGGCGAAGCGGGAGACATCCGTATTCGGTTCACTTCTCCGCTACTCCAAAAGACTGAAGTCGTGTTGCGGGGAGACACTTTCTCAAAATGAATGTCAGTCCAGCCGTTTGCTCTTCAACCGCAGGCTGTTCGTCACCACGCTGACACTGCTGAACGCCATGGCTGCCCCAGCTATCATGGGGTTGAGTAGGAAGCCGCAGATAGGGTAGAGTACACCGGCGGCGACAGGCACTCCTATTATATTGTAAATGAATGCCCAAAACAGGTTCTGCCGGATGGCGCGCACGGTGAGGTAGGAGAGGCGCAGGGCTTCAGAGAGCTTGCCAAGGTCGCCCTTCAGCAAGGTGATGCCAGCTACATCCATGGCGATGTCGCTGCCCGTACCCATAGCGATGCTCAGGTCGGCCTGTGCCAGAGCTGCACTGTCGTTGATGCCGTCACCCACCATCGCGACGGTTTTACCCTCCTGTTGAAGGTGGCCGATGTAGGCCGCCTTTTCTTGTGGCAGTACGTTGGCTTGGTAGTGTCGGATGCCTGTCTGTGCAGCGATGGCGCGGGCGGTAGCTTCGTTGTCGCCCGTCAGCAGGTGGATGTCTATGCCTTGGCGTTGCAGGCGGCGGATGGCTTGTATAGAAGTAGGTTTTACGCGGTCGGCGATGGCAGCCATGGTCAAAGCTTCATGCTCATCGGCCAGCCAGACGACGGTTTGTGCTTCGGCCTCCAAACGGTCGGCTTCCTGCGCCAGTTGCGGGTCGATGGCAATCTTCTGTTCGTCCAGCAGGCGACGGTTTCCGATGTAGTAGCGTGTGCCGTCGACGCGGCCGCGGATGCCCCGTCCCGTCAGGCTTTCGAATTCCCCGATTGAAGAAATATTTTTCTCCAACTGGAGGAAACTGTTTTCTAGGTAGTGCGTGACGGCTTCGGCCAGCGGATGTTCGGAACGCTTCTCCAGCGCATGGAAGGCGGCTGCGTGGCGGTCGTCTTCGTGTTTCCAGAGGAGGGTGGTCACCTGCGGACGGCCTTCGGTCACGGTACCCGTCTTGTCCAACACGACGGTGTTTACCCGTCGTGCACGCTCCAGGCTTTCGGCGTCCTTGATAAGGATGCCCCGTTCGGCTCCCTTGCCGATGCCCACCATGATGGCTGTCGGTGTGGCCAGCCCCAAGGCGCAGGGACAGGCGATGATGAGCACCGTCACCAGTGCCAACAAGCCGTGGGTGAAGCCGTCGGTTGGAGCCAGCAGTACCCAGCCGAGGAAACTCAGCAGGGAAATGACCATGATGGTGGGAACGAAGATACCTGCAATACGGTCCGCCAGCTTCTGCACAGGGGCTTTGCTGCCCTGTGCATCCTGTACGGCACAGATGATGTGGGCCAACAGTGTATCGTGTCCCACCTGCTCGGCGCGGAATACGAAGCTGCCCTTCTGGTTGATGGTACCCGCCAGTACACGGTCGCCTGCGCGCTTGCCCACGGCCAGCGGTTCGCCGCTCAGCATGCTTTCGTCTACGTACGACTCGCCGCTTACCACCGTGCCGTCCACGGGCACGCGTTCGCCGGGCTTCACCAGAAGCAGATTGCCGACGGAGACTTTCTCCAATGGATAAGATTCTTTTAATGAAGAATGAGGAATGAAGAATGAAGAATTTCCTTGCGGACTGTCAGGTGCAGCGCAGCCTGATTCTTCATTCTTCATTCTTAATTCTTCATTTACCAGCGTTACCGTCTGCGGTTGCAGCCTCATCAGCTTCTTGATGGCATCGGCTGTCCGGCTCTTGGCGCGTGCCTCGAGCAGACGGCCCAGCAGGATGAAGGCGATGATGACGGCCGAGGCTTCGAAATAGACATGCGGCTCGATGCCCCGCGACCGCCAGAAGTCGGGGAAGAAGAGGTTGAATACGCTGAACAAGTAGGCGATGCCGGTGCTGACGGCTACCAGCGTGTCCATGTTGGCCGCACGGTGCTTCAGCAGGCGCCAGGCGTTGACGTAGAAGCCGCGGCCCAGACCGAAGACTACGGGCGTGGCGAGCAACCACATCACGTAGTTGGCATAGGGCAAGTCCATGAACGCCATACCGATGACGGCTACAGGCAGGGCGAGGGCGATGGCCCACACGGTGCGCCGCTTCAGCGTGCGGTATTGACGGAGTTGTTCCGCTTCTTTGTCTTCCGCCTCGGAGGGTGCGGGTGTTTTTTGTTTGGGAGTCAGGCCGAAGCCCACGGCCTCTACGGCCTGTTGCAGGGCGGCGGCATTACAGACGGACGGATCATAGGTTACCGTAGCCGTTGCCGTGGCCAAATTGACGGCGGCCTGGACGACGCCCGGCTGCTGGCTCAAGGTCTTTTCCACACAGGCGGAACAGGCGGCGCAGCTCATGCCCTGTACGTCGAAGTTCTGTTGGATAGTATGTTCGTTTTCCATTGCTGACGATTGGTTTTGATGTTTACGTCTGCAAAGGTACGGCGGACTTTCCGGTCGGTTGTTATGGAATTCGGGGAATAAGTTATAAGATTGTGTCGTGTCATTATTTCAGATTTCGTCCAGCGGCCTGCGGCGTTTCTCCTTCTGCTGCCTGAATTGCGTGGGGGTGAGGCCTGTCACGCTCTTGAACTGCGCACTCAGGTAAGCGGTGCTCGAGTAGCCCAATCGGTCGGCTATCTCGTTCAGTGTCAATTCACCATAGGTCAGCAGTTCTTTGGACCGCTCTATTTTCTGGGCGATGACATACTTCTCGACGGTGGTGCCCGTGGCTTCGGAGAACAGCTTGCTCAGCGTGCTGTAGTCTTTGCCAAGGGTACGTGCCAGATAGTCGGACAGGTTGGTCTGGAGGGACTCGTCTGTGGGCTGGTGTACTAGGCCGACGATGAGGTCCTTCATCTGTTGCACCGTCTGCATCCGGCGGTCGTCTATCAGTTCGAATTCCAAGGCTTCCAACGCTTCCTTTACCCGCAGACGGAGGTCGGGTGTCAGTTCTTCGGCGGTGACGGCGATACCCAGCTCCACAGACAGCGGGTGTAGGCCCAGCGTGCGCAGGGCGTTGTCCACGGCCAGGATACAGCGGTGGCATACCATATTCTTGATGTGTAGCGTATGGGTTTCGTCTGTCATCGGGATGCAATGCTTTTTTGTTGCAAAGGTAGTGAAAGGCGAGCGCAGAAACAAATGAAAACTATGTTTTCAATTTGTTTTTGCCGAGCCGCATCCTATCTTATCAAAAGGTAGTGAAAGGTGAATGCTATGGATGGCTGAGTTGGCAATGAAAGTTAAATACCCGATGAATCTTTGGGAAACATTTCATTCTTTCGCCACAAATCCTTTCTTTTGCGAAAAAATATCTCGACATGAAAAAACAGATTCCTTTTGTCTTGCTGTGCCTGGCGATGTTAGCGGTCGGACTGACTGCATGCTCTGATAAAGACGACAGCGTTCCACGTATCCAACTGGCGTATGAAAACCCGAATGAAGTTTTCAATAACGAAAACCCTCGTATCTCTCTGAGGGCTTTTGAGACGACCGACCGTGTGTACCTCATACAGGGTGGTGACGGGAATTTCCGTTTGGAGGTTAGCAACGACGAGGTGCTGCAGGCTCGTTGCGAAGGAAACAAACTCTTTATCCGTCCGCTGAAGGCCGGAAAGGCGGAAGTCCTTATCTGTGACGGTTACGGATGGGACTATCTTTTGTCGGTCACGGTGGGTTACCCCTATTATCTCTATGGCGTGATAGACAACCGCGTGATGTTGCAGGGCGCAGGGCTGACCGATGAAGAGAAGAACACGCTGGAGCAGGAAATGCTGCATGCTTCTTCGGGACCTGCCGTCATCAAGGGCTATACGTTTGTCTATCAGAACGAAACAATGAATGCGGGGCAGCTGGTTATTGGTTCTTCGCGCTATGCCTTCGATGCATCGGCCGAGCCCATCGGACTCGAAGACCCTCTGGAGCTCAATGTGCGGACGGCCGACGGTTTTGCACGCAAGTTTTTCTTCGAACGCTTCACGCCCGTCCGTCTGTCGTCGGGCAACCGTTCGGACGAACTGTTTCTGAGCGAGTCCAATGGCGGCGTTTCGCCTGATACGCGTGATTTCAATTCGGCTCCTCACTTCCGTTGTGTGGTTGCGGACCGTACTTCTCTCTATCGGGAACGTTATCCGGCGTTGGAGCATGCCTATCATGTGCAGGTGGTAATTGAACAATATGAAGGATTGACCCCCGAAGAATAAAGTCTCCGGCCGCGGGCCGAAAGGATTGTACGGAAGGATTTCTTCCTGACTTGCTGAGGTGGTCAGGGGGAAATCTTTTTTGTTTCTTTCCCGTACCTGTTCACTCTCCTACGAGTTTCAAAATAGTTTCATGCTTTGAAACGGGTGTGTCAAAATAGAAAAGTATAATCAAAATGCAATGTCATCCTGAATGTAGTGAAGGATCTGGGAATGGAAACTGTCGCTTTTAAGATTCTTCACTTCGTTCAGAATGACAAACTGATAGTTCTTTTTCTTTTTGACACTCCCTCTTCTTTATAATGAAACTATTAGTTTCATGCGACGAAACGATTGTGAAACCAGTCGTTTCCAGCCGCTGGACACATATAGAAATGGGATTAGAGACTTTTTAGAGGATGTATTGTACTTCCTTGAACAGGAATTTCCGCAAGCGTCCCGCTTCGTCTTGCAGTACGAAGCGTCCGTCCGGTTCCACATCGGCCAGGCGGGCTAGGAAGCGTCCGTTGGCGTCTTCGTAGAGATGCAGGCCCTCGCGGCGGAAGAGGGCGCTGGCGTAGCGGCGGGCAATTGAGGCGGCAAAGCAGCCGTCCTCATCGCGGCGCAGGGCTTCGTAATACGTGTGCAGGCGGTGCAGGAAGCCATTGAGGACGGTCGGCGCGTCGTAGTTACGACCCGTAATCTGCTTTAGTGAAACGGGGTTGGGTGCGGGACTGCGGAAGATGGTCTGGTTTAGGTTGATGCCGATGCCGGGGATGCAGCGGCCGATGCGGTTGCCCTCCAGCACATTTTCGATGAGCATACCACAGATTTTCTTCTCGTGCCAGTAGATGTCGTTGGGCCATTTGATGGAGATGCCCTCTGTGTACGTATCCAGCTCTTCCTTGACGGCCAGAGAGACAATCTGTGACAGAACAAACTGGCGGCGCGCCTCGACGAAACGAGGGTAGAGCACGGTACTGAACAGGAGGTTCTGCCCGGCTTCGGACTCCCACGAGTTGCCGCGCTGGCCTTTGCCTGACGTCTGGAAACGGGCGGTGACGGTGGTATATTCAATGGGGGCCGTCGGGGCGTTGTCGCATAGGTCGCTCAGATAACGGTTGGTCGAGTCGGTTTCTTCCAAGTCAATAATCGGAAAGAAGGGGTGTTCAGGACAGTTTGTCATATTCGGTACGTAGGATAAAATAGGTTTTACTAGAACAATGGTGGATAGAATGCGCTTTCCAGATGTTCAATTTGGAACGGTGATCGTTCGCCGACAGCTGTGACAATGTCGAAACGGACAGGCAAGTCGATACCGAAGTGCTTGATGTAGGCATCGGCTGCCACGACAATATGGCGAACCTTCCGCCAATCCACAGCCTCCTGCGGCTCCTTATAGTCGGTGTTGGTGCGGGTCTTCACTTCGATCACCACCAGCTCGCCTTCGTGTGTGGCTACGATGTCTAGCTCCAGGCGGTTTTTACGCCAGTTTCGGTGGAGTATTGTGTAACCTTTCCGCTCCAGATAGGCTGCTGCAGCGTCTTCACCTTCCTTTCCCAATCTGTTGTGTGCTGCCATATTGCCGTCTTTTTTCTTTTCTGGAGACAAAATTACGTTTTTTCTGCTTTGAATTTACAGCAGGAACATTAATTTTGCAGGAAATATGAGAAAGAGAGACAAAACGTGTGCGAAAGCAACACCCGACGAGCCTAAACGCGAACAGCGCATCGTGTGCCTGATGAGCGAGGAGGAACTGCGGATTGTGGATCGTTATCTGGAAAAGTACAAGATAACCAACAAATCGCGCTGGTTCAGGGAAACTATTCTCATGTTCATTCATAAGAATATGGAAGAAGACTATCCGACTCTCTTTGGCGAGCACGACATGAGACGGTAACGTATCGGCTGGCAGAAGTATCGGCCTTTGCCTCTCCCCCTCTAACTCCTTTAACATCTTTAACTCCTGACCAATATGGACGACCAATATTACATGAAGCAGGCTTTGGCCGAAGCACGGAAGGCTGCCGAGCGCGACGAAGTGCCCGTGGGTGCAGTTGTAGTATGCAAGGACCGTATCATTGCCCGTGCTCACAACTTGACAGAAACACTGACAGACGTGACAGCGCATGCCGAGATGCAGGCCATTACGGCCGCCGCGTCGGCTCTCGGCGGCAAATATTTGAATGAATGTACGCTTTATGTAACGGTGGAGCCTTGTGTTATGTGTGCAGGTGCCATTGCCTGGGCGCAAATGGAGCGTCTTGTCTTCGGTGCCGATGACGAAAAACGGGGTTACCAGCGCTATGCACCGCAGGCTCTCCATCCCAAAACGGTCGTCGTGAAGGGCGTGATGGCTGACGAATGTGCCACCTTGATGAAGGAGTTCTTTCAGCGGAAGCGATAAGTGAGAGTAGTGAGGGGATAACGGTTAGGGGTTAGTATTGGGGGAAACTCTTTGGCCTGCTTGGGGCCGTCAGTATGTTAAAAGGACCGATTAACGATGGTGAAATGAATAACCGATTGACAGGAATATGCTTTGACTTAACTCTTTCTGGGGTACATGGAACTTTTGCCCGTTGGCTAACGTAACATTTCTTCGTCCGGAATAATAGTCTAGATTCGAGAGGTAATACCCTCCTTTGAGTATAAAACGGCCAATGGAGAAGTTGACCGAAGCTCTTGCGTTCCAATAGAACCAACGGAGCCCTTTGTTGGGAAATCTTCGGTAATCTACGGTCTGGCTGACTGACCCGGCAAATTCCTTGATTTCATAGGTTAAAGAGTTGCGGAATGGGCATGCCAGACTGACACCCGGCTCTATCTGCAACCAAAGACGATAGTCGTTGTCTGAATTTTTCCAGATAGTGGAAGATTTCAGAACCACAGACGGCTTGAATATGAACCATCGAATGTTTCTCTCATTGTCTGTGAGTTCAGCCTCCTGTCCGTCAATAGTGGTTTGACGGTTCGGTTGGTTGTATTGGCTGGTTAACTCCAATCCAAGTGCCACTCCAAGATACTTGTGGAAAAGCCAGCTTACGGATGGCTCAAGTTGCCATGCTTGTTCATTATTGATATATATTCCTCCGTATAAGTCTGCTGTGAATGCCGGTTTGTCGTCTTGTGCATATAGACCGACGGTTCCGCACCATGATAGTAATACTGCTAAGATAATAGCCCTCCTGCTCATGGCTGTTACTCTTTTATCTCCTCATAATCCACATACTCTCCCTCATCCTTGGAGAAAATACGCTCCTTGTGCTTGATGCGTATCTCGCCCTCTTCGGGACGGATGCTGTCGGTCGTGTTGGTTGAAGTATGTGACGATTGTCGGTTGTCTCCGTAGAACGTATAGCTGCGGAAGTCCTGCGAAGATGGCTTCTTCCGTCCGAGGCCGAATATGCCGCGTACGATACTGCCGATGAGGCTGAGACCAATAATAAGTATTGCTATGATGAGAATGAATAGAAATCCTAAGAAATGTAACATGTATATAAGTATTTTAGTTGTTTCAGATAACTCTTCTACAACAATCGTGCCAAACGGAAAGTTTATTTCTTATGGCCTGTAAACCATGACAACAGGATATACCAGACAATGCAGGTGGCAAAGCCTCGTACCTGCAAGACAGCCAAGAAGACGATGCTGAGCAATAAGAAGAGAAAACTTACCTTGTTGTCCTTCCATGAGAGGCTCTTGAACTTCAACGAGAACATCGGAATTTCAGACACCAATAGCCACGAAAACAGACAAATCAGTGCCAGCAGGTAGAGCGGGTGGAAAGAATTGCTGACCAGTATGGAGTGATAACCTGCTACAAGCGAGGCCCAAAACAATGCGTTGGCAGGCACGGGCAGACCGATGAAAGAAGTGGTCTGACGTGTATCGTTATTAAATTTGGCTAGGCGTAGGGCTGAGAATACTGCGATGAGGAAAGCCGAATAGGGCAACCAGGACGCTATACTTTCCATGTAGGCCGGGTATTGCATCTCTTTGAACAATGAGAATACAATGAGTGACGGAGCTACGCCGAAGCTGACGTCGTCGGCCAGCGAATCCAAGTCTTTGCCGATGGGAGAATGTGCGTTCAGTGCGCGGGCGGCCAATCCGTCGAAAAAGTCGAATGTCGCACTGATGATGATAAACAGCAGTGCCAGCTCGTAGCGGCTTTCGAAGGCCATCACACCGGCAATACAACCCGAAAATAGGTTCAGGCAGGTCAGTGTGTTAGGGATATGTCTGGTGATGCGGTTGGCCATATTCGTATTATCTTAGTTTGGCAATAACGGTTTGGTTACCGGTAGTCAGTTGCCCCATCTTGACAAGAACTTCTGTACCTAGCGGTAGGTAAACATCCACTCGTGAACCGAATTTGATGAAGCCCATGTGTTCGTCGATGTAACATTCTTCGCCCGGCTCGGCATAGGTGACGATGCGGCGTGCCATAGCTCCGGCTATCTGACGTGCCATTACTTCCACACCTTCGGGTGTTTCGATGACTACCATTGAACGCTCGTTGTCTGTACTGGCTTTGGGTAACCAGGCTTTCATGAACTTACCGTTTTGGTGTCCTACCTTCTTGATCGTACCATCCACGGGATACCAATTGGCGTGTACGTTAACCAGACTCATGAAGATGGAAATCATCAAGCGGCGGTCATGGAAATATTCGTTTTCTTCAACTTCCTCAATGACAACTACTTTCCCGTCAGCTGGGGCTACCACCACTTTTTCGGTATCCTGACCGAAAAGTCGTATCGGGCAACGGAAGAAATTGACCAAAATGCCATATACCACCAGGCTGACTGCGCCTACAATATAAAAAGGAACCTTGCACTCCATACCGAAGTATAGGGCGGAATTGACGGCCAATAGCAGTAACAGGCTTCCAATCAGTGTATGAGTTCCCTCACGATGTATTCGTATTTTTTTTAGTCTTTTTAGTCTGCCCATGTAAACCCGCGTAGTTTAGAGTTGTATTGGAGTTAATAATTAACTGCAAAAATAGGGCTATTTTAAAAATCTAACAAGAAATTAGGGAAGAAATGCGTCTGCAAGCATTTTTTTGAGGATTATTTTGGCTGAAAATGGGATAGATTGTACCTTTATCCTCCAATTAGATAAGGAGTGTTTATGCAAGATTTTGTTCATCTACACGTACATACCCAGTACTCGTTGCTCGATGGCCAGGCCAGTGTCAGTCGATTGGTAGATAAAGCTATTAAGGACGGTATGAAGGGAATCGCGGTGACCGACCATGGCAACATGTTCGGTATCAAGGAATTCACCAACTATGTCAACAAAAAGAACGGTGGTCCGAAAGGCGAAATCAAGGACTTGAAGAAAAAGATGGCCGACATCGAAAGCGGCAAGGAGGAGTGCGAGGACAAGGAAGCCGCATTGGCCGACTGCCGTGAGAAGATTGCCGCGGCGGAGGCACGTATCTTCAAGCCCATCATCGGTTGCGAGATGTATGTGGCACGCCGTACGATGGACAAGAAAGAGGGAAAACCAGACCAGAGCGGTTATCACCTGGTGGTGTTGGCCAAGAACGAGAAGGGATACCATAACCTCATCAAGCTCGTGTCGCACGCCTGGACCAAAGGTTACTACATGCGTCCGCGTACCGACCGTAACGAGCTGGAGAAGTATCATGAAGGTTTGATTGTCTGCTCAGCCTGCTTGGGTGGCGAAATACCCAAGAAGATAACCAACGACAAGTACGACGAGGCTGAGGAAGCCATCCGCTGGTACAAGAACCTCTTCGGCGACGACTTCTACCTGGAGTTGCAGCGCCACAAGGCTACCGTGCCGAGGGCCAACCACGAGGCCTATCCCATGCAGCAGAAGGTGAATGCCAAGCTGTTGGAGTACAGCAAGAAGTTTGGCGTCAAGCTGATATGTACGAACGACGTCCATTTCGTGGACGAAGAGAACGCCGAGGCCCACGATCGCCTTATCTGCCTCAGTACGGGCAAGGACCTCGACGACCCCACCCGCATGCTCTATACCAAGCAGGAGTGGATGAAGACCAAGGCCGAAATGAACGAACTCTTTGCCGACGTGCCCGAAGCCTTGTCCAACACGTTGGAGATACTGGACAAGGTGGAATTCTACTCCATCGACCATGCGCCCATCATGCCTACCTTTGCCATCCCCGAAGACTTCGGTACGGAGGAGGAATACCGCAAGAAATATACCGAACAGGACCTGTTCAATGAGTTTACCCGCAACGAGAACGGCGAAGTGGTGCTCGATGAAGAAGCAGCCAACGCCAAGATCAAGCGTTTGGGTGGCTATGAGAAACTGTATCGTATCAAGCTGGAGGCCGACTACCTGGCCAAGCTGGCCTTCGACGGGGCCAAGCGCCTGTACGGCGACCCGCTGAGCGACGAAGTGAAGGAACGCCTCGTGTTCGAGCTCTATATCATGAAGACCATGGGTTTCCCCGGTTACTTCCTCATCGTGCAGGACTTTATCAATGCCGCCCGCACCCAGCTCGGAGTGTCTGTGGGACCCGGACGTGGTTCGGCAGCCGGTTCGGCGGTGGCCTATTGCTTGGGCATCACGAAGATAGACCCTATCCAGTACGATTTGCTGTTCGAGCGTTTCCTGAACCCCGACCGTATCTCTCTTCCCGATATCGATGTGGACTTCGATGATGACGGCCGCGGCGAGGTGCTCCGTTGGGTGACCGAGAAATACGGGCAGGAGAAGGTGGCGCACATCATTACCTACGGTACCATGGCTACCAAGATGGCCATCAAGGATGTGGCCCGCGTGGAGAAACTTCCGTTGTCCGAATCCGACCGCCTGTGTAAGCTGGTGCCCGACAAGATACCCGACAAGAAGCTGAATCTGCCTAATGCTATCGAATATGTACCCGAACTTCAGGCAGCCGAAGCTTCGCCTGACCCGCTGGTGCGCGAGACCATCAAATATGCCAAGATGCTCGAAGGAAACGTGCGCGGCACGGGTGTGCATGCCTGCGGTACCATCATTTGCCGTGATGACATTACCGACTGGGTACCCGTCAGCACGGCCGATGACAAGGAAACGGGTGAGAAGATGCTCGTCACCCAGTACGAAGGTTCGGTCATCGAAGATACCGGCCTCATTAAGATGGACTTCCTGGGACTGAAAACCCTGTCTATTATAAAGGAAGCGGTGGAGAACGTTCGTCTGCACCGCGGCATCAACATTGATATCGACAAGATATCTATCAACGACCCTGCCACTTACAAGCTCTATTGCGACGGCCGCACAATCGGAACCTTCCAGTTCGAGTCGGCCGGCATGCAGAAGTACCTGCGCGAGCTTCAGCCCAGTACGTTCGAGGACCTCATCGCCATGAACGCCCTCTACCGTCCGGGTCCTATGGACTACATTCCCGACTTCATTGACCGTAAGCATGGGCGTAAGGCCATCGAGTACGATATTCCCATTATGGAGAAGTACCTGAAGGATACGTATGGCATCACCGTTTATCAGGAGCAGGTGATGTTGCTCTCACGTCTGCTGGCCGACTTTACCCGTGGTGAGTCCGATGCCCTCCGTAAGGCGATGGGTAAGAAGTTGCGCGACAAACTGGACCACATGAAGCCGAAGTTTATCTCCGGCGGGCAGAAGAACGGCCACGATCCCAAGATATTGGAGAAAATCTGGGCCGACTGGGAGAAGTTTGCCTCCTACGCTTTCAACAAGTCGCATGCCACATGCTATTCGTGGGTGGCCTATCAGACAGCCTATTTGAAAGCCAACTATCCTGCCGAGTATATGGCGGCCGTCATGAGCCGAAGCCTTTCGGACATTACTACCATCACCAAGCTGATGGACGAGTGCAAGTCGATGGGCATCAAGGTGCTGGGTCCCGATGTAAACGAGAGTAACCTGAAGTTTACCGTCAACCCCGAAGGTAACATCCGTTTCGGACTGGGTGCCGTGAAGGGAGTAGGCGAGGGTGCCGTGCAGAGCATCATGGAAGAACGTGAGAAAAACGGGCCTTATACCGGGATATTTGACTTCGTGCAGCGTGTCAATCTCAATGCCTGCAACAAGAAGAACCTCGAGTGTCTGGCTTTGGCAGGAGGGTTCGACAGTTTCCCCGAATTGCGCCGCGAGCAGTATTTCGCTCTCAATTCCAAGGGAGAAGTCTTTCTGGAGTCACTTGTGCGCTACGGTAACCGTTATCAGGCCGACAAGGCTGCAGCGGCCAACTCGCTCTTTGGTGGCGAGAATGTGGTGGATATCGCTACGCCCGAAATTCCTGATGCCGAACGGTGGAGCGACCTCGACCGTCTGAACAAGGAGCGCGATCTGGTAGGAATCTATCTTTCGGCCCATCCGCTGGACGAGTATGCCGTGGTGCTGGAGCATGTATGCAATACCCACATGGCCGAACTCGAGAACAAGGAAGCGCTTGTGGGACGAGAAATCACGATGGGTGGTATCGTCACTGCTCTGCGCCGTGGTACCAGCAAGAATGGTAATCCTTACGGCATCGCCAAGATAGAAGATTATTCCGGTGCTGCCGAGCTGCCTTTCTTCGGTAACGACTGGGTCACCTATCAGGGTTATCTGGGTGAACGTACCTTCCTTTATATAAAGGCGCGTTGCCAGCCCAAGCAGTGGAGGCAGAATGAGCTCGAGCTGAAGATTACGTCCATTGAGCTGCTGCCCGACGTCAAGGAGAAGCTTATCAGCAAGATTACCATTCTCATTCCGCTCACGGTGCTCAACACCGAGTTGGTGAACGAACTGGTGGATCTCACCAAAGAGCATCCCGGCTCGACGGAACTTTACGTCAAGGTGTCTGACCCGGAAACGAAGATGACACTCGACATGGTATCGCG
>DXAV01000024.1 GCA_019116805.1 Candidatus Bacteroides merdavium
TCCTGCCCATCGTGGACGACTTTGAACGCGCGCTGAAGAACATGGAAACAGCCGAAGACGTGGCCGCCGTGAGAGAAGGTGTCGAACTGATTTACAACAAGTTCATGACCATACTTGGACAGAACGGCGTAAAGGTCATCGAAACTAAGGAACAGCCGCTCAATACCGACTTCCACGAAGCCATCGCCGTCATCCCCGCTCCAGCGGAAGAGTTGAAAGGCAAGATTCTGGATTGCGTACAGACCGGTTATACGTTGAACGACAAAGTAATCCGTCACGCCAAAGTGGTAGTCGGAGAATAAAGACAATAGCAGGATATGGAAAAAAGAGATTACTACGAGGTACTGGGGGTCGAAAAGAATGCATCGGCCGACGAGATAAAGAAGGCATACCGCAAGAAAGCTATCCAATACCACCCCGACAAGAACCCGGGCGACAAGGAAGCAGAAGAAAAGTTCAAGGAAGCAGCCGAAGCCTATGACGTGTTGAGCAATCCCGAAAAACGCGCTCGCTATGATCAGTTCGGCTTTGCTGGTATGAGCGGTGCAGCCGGCAACGGAGGACCCTTCGGCGGATTCAGCGGTGGCATGTCCATGGACGACATCTTCTCCATGTTCGGCGACATCTTCGGTGGACACGGAGGAGGAGGCTTTGGCGGTTTCGGTGGTTTTGGCGGAGGAGGTGGCGCCCAGCAGCGTCGTTTCCGTGGTTCCGACCTCCGCGTCAAGGTGAAACTCAACCTGAAAGAGATATCCACCGGTGTAGAAAAGAAATTCAAGCTGAAAAAGTACGTCACCTGTACCCACTGCCACGGCACTGGTGCCGAAGGCAATGGAGGAAGCGAAACATGCCCCACCTGTAAAGGTTCGGGAAGCGTTATCCGTAACCAGCAGACCATTCTGGGCACCATGCAGACGCGTACTACCTGCCCTACCTGCGGCGGCGAAGGAAAAGTTATCAAGAACAAATGTAAGGAATGTGCCGGCGAAGGCATCGTTTACGGCGAAGAAGTGGTAACAGTCAAGATACCGGCCGGCGTGGCCGAAGGCATGCAGCTCTCCATGAGCGGGAAAGGTAATGCCGGCAAGCACAACGGTGTGCCGGGCGACCTGCTGGTCCTCATCGAAGAAGAGCCGGACAAGGAACTGATCCGCGAGGAGAACGACCTCATCTACAACCTCCTGTTGAGCTTCCCCACGGCAGCTCTAGGTGGTGCGGTAGAGATTCCGACCATCGACGGCAAGGTGAAGGTAAAGATAGAACCGGGTACCCAGCCGGGCAAAGTGCTCCGCCTGCGTAACAAAGGCCTGCCCAGCGTCAACGGCTATGGCACAGGTGACCTGCTTGTCAATGTCAGCGTCTATGTTCCCGAAACCCTGAGCAAGGACGAAAAGAAGGCGCTCGAAGAAATGGAAAGCTCTGACAATTTCAAACCCAACGCTTCTATCAAGGAAAAAATATTCAAGAAGTTCAAGAGCTTGTTCGAATAATACACATTCATAAAAATGGAGGCTGAATTGTAATAACAAACAATTCAGCCTCCATTTTTATATTATCAAGAAAAAGACTTCTTAGTTACTCTTTTTGTTTTCGCCATCCTTGCAATAAATCTTTCACAAACAATATCCAGCCTACACTACCAACGCCTGCTAAAAAAACAAATCCTATCAAAATCATCATCTTATTAGGTTTGGATGCACGAAGAGGTACCGTAGCCGGCTGAACAACAGTATATACAGGGGTAATTTCCTGAACTTTGGCTTTAGCCATTTGTAATTGTTGCGAAACCTGTGTATAAACCTGATAAGCAAGATTCATTTCATTCTGTAGTCGTTCCTGTTCAGCCATATAACTCCTCAAAATAATATTCTGATTGGCATCTACAAAATTAGCATATTTTTTTTGCGCCTGCTCATAATCTGCCTGGGCTTCTGCATAAAGACGTTCTGTAAAAGCCAAGTCATGACGCGCCTTGTTGGTACGATAATCTGTTATATAATTCTGTAAGCGGTGCATTACCGTATCCGTTATCTGAGCAGAAATTACCGGATCCTGCATTGTCACGGATAAAGTCGTCACACCCGTTTTCTTATCAACAGAAACCGAGATTCTACGACTCAAGGCCTTTGCTATCCGGTCAGCAGCAGGAGTCAAATGTGAAGGATCTATCAAAACATTTCCATCTTCAACTTCTTTTTCCTTAAATAAAGAAATAGTCCATCCAATCAACTTGAATGGTGCTGAGATAACACTCCCCCACCATGGTGAACGTTGATATTCATCCAAATAAGAATAAAGTGTTGTATCTATTTTTTCTTTACTATCCTTTATCCTTACATCAAACAAATCAACAAGAAAAGGAGTCGAACTTACAATATCGGGATACAGTTCAGGAGATAAGGCATCCCTCGTAGAAGAACTTCCCAAATTAATACCAGCCATTGCAGCCAGTGCTCCCATCGTCCCTCCCGTACCACGGCTGACTGTTTCGGGAGCCAATGTAACGCTGGTAGAGTATTCTTTAGGTATGCTGAAAGCAACCACCAAGGCCACCAACACAGCAATACCACACACTTTCAGAATAAGCTTACGTTCCAGCCACACTTTTTGAGCCAGCTCTATCAAATCGATTTCTTGCTCTACAGAGCGAGAGTCAACTACACTTTTTTTATCTTCTCCCATATCGCTTTACTTAAAAAGATTAACCAGTGTTGCCACCATCGTAGCCAAAGATGCAGCAGAAGTACCCATACCAATAATTTCCGCAGCACTCATCTTTTTCTTCGGATCTTTAGCCGGAACTATTATCTCACATCCAGGCTCAATAGCTTTAGAACTACGTGACTTCAAACGAGACACGGTACCGTTCATATAAACAACGTATGCACGGCGCTTCTTTGCACCGTTTCCAAAGCCACCGGCTTGATTGATGTAATATCTCAAATTCTCACCTTTTTTAAAGAGTACCGTATTCGGATACATGACTGCTCCATTAATCTTAACTGTACTGACGTACTCAGGCACATACAAAATATCACCTTCACGCAACACCATATCATATTCCGACCCCGGATTTTCCAACGCTTTCTCCAAATCAATACCAACAGAATAGCGATTAGACAAATCCAGCTTCTTCATAGAAATGGAATCACCCATATTCACCATACGCATTGCATCTTCCTTACGGCGCAATTCATCTTCTGTCATCGTACGCATCAAACGCGCTCCACGCACATAAGCTGCCGGAGTGACACCACCAGCTTTTTCCACCAAATCACTTAAACGTTCATTCTTCTTCGACAACGCATAACTTCCACTAAATAAAACTTCACCAGCAACAGTTACATTACGCTGCTCGTAATATGCCGGACTACGACGAATATACACTTCATCAAACGGTTTCAAACGGAAGTCATCACTGCCGTCGCCCACCAGCATACCATCTTTCAAGTCGAACGAGAAATTTTCACCGACTGTCAATGTAAAATCCTCACTCTTCGGAGACTTTACACGACGGGCTATTTCCACTTTCGTGGTAGAAGCAGCTTCCAGCAAGCCTCCGGCCTGCAGCACCAAGTCTTCAATCGTCAGGTTCTCTGAATAAAGGAAAGTACCCGGATTGGCCACTTCACCATGTATCGTAACCGTCTGTTCTTCTTGAATATCATGTATGCTTGGAATATATAATATATCATTCTTAACTAAAGGAATATCCGCTACAGTTCCGTTCAACAAGCCTCTGATGTCCACCTGAATCATTTCATGCGTTAAATCCGGTTTTTCACGATCAAGGATTGCACGATTCAGAAAAGCATCGCCACGGACACCTTCAGCTTTGGCCAACAAATTCTTAACCGTATTTACAGAGCCATCCAACTGATACAGACCCGGACGATAAACCGCACCACGTATTTCGACTCTATTTTCATAACGGTTCAAAACTGAATCAACCGTAACAACATCACCATCATCCATACGGAATGAAGCAAAATTAGCTTCATCTACATTATAGATCTGTAACTCACGGCCTGTTTTACGTACAACACGTACAGCCTTTTTATAAGCATCGCCTGTAAAGCCACCAGCATATTCCAGCAATGTTTTCATGTTCTCCTCTTTTGTCAACTCATAGAACATCGGACGTTTCACCTTCCCCAAAATTTGTACCAGAGAAATATAGGGGTCAACCAAAACGACATCTCCATCCTGAAGGCGGATGTCATCTTTCATCTTACCTTTCATCAAAAGATCATAGACATCCAGTTCAGCAACAACATCTCCATTACGCACAATTTTAATATGGCGCAAGCTACCTATTTTGTTAACACCACCTGCACTATACAATGCATGGAATACAGAAGAGAACGAAGATAACGTGTAAGTCCCCGGTATCATCACTTCCCCCATTACATTCACCTGAATGGAACGTATTTCTCCCAATGTTAATTTGACATCTGTAGTAGGAGCTGTACCGCTTACGCCAGAATAAATCCGAGCAAACTCTTGTTTCAAATATTGATTAGCCTCTCCCACCGTTTTTCCACTCAAATAAACAGGCCCTAACGTATTGACCAGAATACTTCCTTCTGGAGAGATGGTTTGACGAATAGTAGTCTCTGAAGCACCCCACACATCAATAATCACTTCATCACCGGGTCCTAAACGATAATCAACCGGTGTAGCAATATTATAATTGGGTTCAAACGTCAAATTAGGATTGGAAAAAATATTATGTCCAAAAATTTGCTGGGTCGGATCTTCCTTCTTTTCCCAATACAAATCTCTCTCATCCACCCCAAGAGAGTCCTCTAAAAATTCGGATTGCTGTTGACGGTCAGAAAAAGTTGAACGGAGTCCCTGAATGGGTTGTTTCTGCCTTTGTTGTACATCCCTTTTGTCTGTGGAAGCAGATTGCTTCCCACGTTGGCGTGAACGAGTTTCCGATGCTTGTTCGTCCACCTGTTGTCCATTCTGAGCATTCTCATATTTTTCTTTTATTCTCTCAACTTGCTCTTTTGTAACACCTCTACGCATCAGCTCCACAGTAATCTCCCGCTCGGACTTACCTGTTTTTTGAGCATCTTTGACATATTGTACAACTTGTTCATCAGACATCTGTTGAGCCATTGCTGCTCCACAGAAAAGTAACAGAAGAAAAAATAGAGTAAATAATCTACGCATACAATCTGCTTCTTATTAAAAATATAGTTTACTTAAATCAAGATGCAAATTTAATACATTATTTTCAAACTATTAGCCCAATCCAACCATTATGTTTCAGAAAAAAGCCAAAAGCTCCTCAAAAGATATAGAAAGGTTCCTTACATGAAGTCATACAAGCAATATTTCACAAACAAAATTGCAAGTCACTACCTTTGGAATATCAACACCAAACTAAAGACCTCCAAAAATATTTCGAAAAAAACGGCTAAAGTTTTTTGCAGTTTCAAATAAAACCGTACCTTTGCACGCCGTAAGAACAAGCAGATATGCCGATATAGCTCAGTTGGTAGAGCAACGCATTCGTAACGCGTAGGTCGCCGGTTCAAGTCCGGCTATCGGCTCTATAAAAAGAAAAGAGATGTCCTTCGAAGGGCATCTCTTTTTTCTTTTCGGACAAATGCATACCTTTGCGAGGCAAAAAACATAGAGTACCATCATGAAAAAGAAAGGATTGACAATTACCTTATTCAGTCTAGCTGCAGCCTGTGCTCTCTGCTTAGGTATCGGTTACAGACTCCTACTGGCTCCCCAGTTTCATCCGAAAAAGAAGGTCTATATCTACATAGACCATGACGATACGGCAGACTCCGTTTATCATAAACTAAGCCAAACAGCTGTACCCAACAACCTGACCGGCTTGCGCTGGGCTGCTCATCTCAAGCAATACCCGAAACACATCAAAACCGGCCGTTACGCCATTCAGCCGGGCGACAACGCATACCAAGTCCTGAACCGCCTCATGCGCGGGCATCAAGAACCCATGAACCTAGTCATTGGCAGTGTACGCACACTGGACAAATTGGCACGTAATGTAGGCAACCAGCTAATGATAGACTCAGCGGAAATCATGCAGGCCTTACGCGACACCGCCCGTTGGAACAGCCAAGGTTACACCCCCGAAAATCTGCCCAGCCTATTCATACCCGAGACTTACCAAGTTTACTGGGACATGGATACAAGAACCTTCCTCAACCGCATGGCAAAAGAACACGATCACTTTTGGAATCAATCAAGACGAGCCAAAGCCGACTCACTAGGTATGACTCCTGCCGAAGTAGCTACCTTGGCCTCCATTGTCGAAGAAGAGACCAACAACCGTAAAGAGAAACCGATAGTGGCGGGGCTCTACATCAACCGCCTGCGCGCTGGTATTCCCTTACAAGCCGACCCCACCGTAAAATTCGCTCTACAGGATTTCTCATTGCGCCGCATCACCAACGCCCACTTGAATTTTCCCTCACCCTACAATACTTACCTCAACACAGGATTACCACCAGGCCCTATCCGCATTCCCTCACCCGCCGGTATCGACGCTGTCCTCAATTATACGCGCCACAACTATCTATACATGTGTGCAAAGGAAGATTTCTCGGGTACACACAATTTTGCATCAACCTATGCTGTACATATGCAAAATGCTCGAAAATATTGGAATGCACTGAACAAAAGAAAGATTTTCAAGTAGATTTGATTAAATGTAAGACTAAAAGCTTATATTTGCCCTCCGTATAACCCGAATCATAACAAAATACGAAGAAAGATAAAAGATATGAGCAAACAACTCTTACTTGGCGATGAAGCCATAGCACAAGCCGCACTCGACGCCGGACTATCGGGAGTATATGCCTATCCGGGTACTCCCTCAACGGAAATCACGGAATATATCCAAACATCTCCCGTCACAGCTGCACGTAACATACACAGCCATTGGTGTACCAACGAAAAGACGGCTATGGAAGCTGCTCTCGGTATGTCCTTTGCGGGAAAGCGATCACTGGTCTGCATGAAACACGTGGGCATGAACGTAGCGGCCGACTGCTTCATCAACGCTGCCATCACAGGTGTAAAAGGCGGTATGATTGTTGTGGCGGCCGATGACCCCAGTATGCACTCTTCGCAAAACGAACAAGACAGCCGTTTCTACGGAGACTTCTCACTGATACCTATCTACGAGCCCAGTAACCAACAGGAAGCCTATGACATGGTTTACAACGGATTCCACTTTTCCGAAAAAATGGGTGAACCTATCTTGTTACGTATTGTCACACGCCTGGCACACTCTCGATCTGGTGTAGAACACAAGATAGAACAACCACAAAACGCCCTCTCTTTCAGTAATGATCCACGTCAGTTTATCCTTTTGCCAGGCAACGCACGTAAGCGTTACAGAACTCTCCTGCAACGTCAGAAAGAATTCATCAAGGCCTCCGAAGAATCACCTTACAACCGCTATCAAGATGGCCCCAACAAGAAACTGGGTATCGTGGCCTGTGGTATCGGCTACAACTATCTCATGGAAAACTATCCTGAAGGTTGCGAATATCCCGTGCTGAAAATCGGACAATATCCGCTCCCCCAAAAGCAACTAATGAAGCTGGTGGACGAATGTGACGAAATTCTCGTACTGGAAGACGGTCAGCCTTTTGTGGAGAAACAGCTGAAAGGCTATCTCGGCAGAGGCCTCAAGGTAAAAGGACGTTTAGACGGTACCCTTTCCACTGACGGCGAACTGACACCCGACAGTGTAGCACGCGCCATAGGCAAGGAGAACAAAGCTGAATTCGCAGTACCTTCATTAGTCGAGATGCGCCCACCTGCATTGTGTGACGGTTGCGGTCACCGCGACATGTACACCGTACTGACCCAGGTGCTGAAAGAAGAATACCCCAGCCACAAGGTGTTCAGCGACATCGGTTGCTATACCCTAGGAGCCAACGCACCCTTCCATGCCATCAATTCATGTGTTGACATGGGAGCCTCCATCACCATGGCCAAGGGAGCCTCTGATGCAGGCCTGCATCCGGCCGTTGCTGTTATCGGTGATTCTACTTTTACCCACTCTGGTATGACAGGCTTACTCGATTGTGTCAACGAGAACACTAACATTACCATCGTTATCTCCGACAATGAAACGACAGCCATGACTGGAGGGCAAGACTCGGCAGGTACTGGACGCTTGGAGAATATCTGTCAAGGTATCGGTGTTGCTCCCGAACATATTCGTGTTGTAGTTCCCTTAAAAAAGAATTACGAGGAGATGAAGCAAATTATCCGCGAAGAAATCGAATACAAAGGAGTATCTGTTATCATCCCGCGCAGAGAATGCATCCAAACTTTAGCACGCAAAAAACGAAACAAGTAGAACAGTTATGAAAAAAGATATCATATTGTCAGGCGTGGGAGGACAAGGCATCCTTTCCATCGCTACAGTCATCGGACAAGCCGCACTGAAATCCGGTCTTTATATGAAACAAGCCGAAGTACACGGAATGAGCCAACGCGGAGGCGACGTACAGTCCAACCTCCGCATCAGCGATCGCCCTATTGCATCCGATCTCATACCGACAGGAAAATGTGACATCATCCTCTCTTTAGAACCAATGGAGGCATTACGCTACCTACCCTACCTCAACTCAGAAGGCTGGTTGATAACTAATGAAACACCATTTATCAACATTCCGAACTACCCATCGGAAGAAAGTATCAAAGCCGAGCTGAACAAACTACCACACAAAATCATCCTAAACGTGAACGAGGTTGCCAAGCAAGTAGGATCACCCCGAGTAGCCAACATCGTATTGTTAGGCGCCACCATCCCCTTCCTTGACATTGATTACGAGACTGTCAGACAAAGTATCCGTGAAATCTTCCAACGTAAAGGCGAAGACATTGTCACACTGAACCTCAAAGCGCTGAAAGCCGGTAAAGAAATAGCAGAGAACAAAATGTAAAACCAAACAACCGACAAAGCCATGAATAGCAAATACTGGGAAGAAGAAATAGAAACCATGCCGCGCGAGCAACTGCGCCAGCTACAGCTGCAACGACTAAAAAAAACAATCGCCATTGCAGCCAATTCACCTTTCTACAAGAAAGTGTTCGAAGCAAACAACATTACGGCAAACAGTATCAATTCGATAGAGGATATTCATAAAATCCCTTTTACTACTAAAGCCGACATGCGGGCCAACTACCCATTCGGACTGGTGGCAGGCAATATGCGTGAAGATGGTGTACGTATCCACTCCTCAAGCGGTACAACAGGAACTCCTACGGTCATCGTACATTCACAACACGACTTGGACTCCTGGGCTAATCTGGTTGCCAGATGCTTGTATATGGTGGGCATCCGTAGAACGGATGTATTCCAAAACAGCTCAGGTTACGGTATGTTTACAGGTGGACTTGGTTTCCAATATGGAGCCGAACGCTTGGGCGCATTAACTGTACCCGCTGCCGCAGGCAACAGCAAGCGTCAGATAAAGTTCATTACAGACTTCAAAACAACCGCCCTGCACGCCATTCCCAGTTATGCTATCCGACTAGCAGAGGTATTCCAATCCGAAGGAATCGATCCGACCAGCACCAGTTTGAAAACATTAGTTATCGGAGCTGAACCGCACACCGACGAACAACGAAAGAAAATCGAACGGATGCTGGGAGTGAAGGCCTACAACAGCTTCGGAATGACAGAAATGAATGGTCCAGGTGTTGCATTCGAATGTACCGAGCAAAACGGAATGCATTTTTGGGAAGACTGTTACCTCGTCGAAATCATCAATCCTGAGACGGGAGAACCCGTACCAGACGGTGAAATCGGTGAATTGGTGCTGACCACACTCGACCGCGAAATGATGCCGCTGATACGCTACCGTACGCGAGACCTGACTCGAATTTTGCTTGGAGAATGCCCCTGCGGACGCACCCACCTGCGTATAGATCGCATCAAGGGTCGCAGTGACGACATGTTCATCATCAAAGGTGTAAACATCTTCCCCATGCAAGTCGAAAAAGTACTAGTGCAATTCACTCAGCTTGGCAGCAACTATCTCATTACACTGGACACTGTTGAAAATCAGGATGAAATGATTGTTGAAGTAGAGCTCAGTGACCTCTCAACAGACAGCTATATCGAATTGGAGAAAGTTCGCAAAGAGATAACCCGACAACTTAAGGATGAGATATTAGTAACTCCCAAAGTAAAACTTGTAAAGAAGGGTAGCCTTCCACAAAGTGAAGGGAAGGCTGTTAGGGTAAAAGATTTACGCAATAACAAATAAACTCAGTTTTACCCTGTTTATATCGACCTTTTGCCCAGCTTAAAACACCTTTTTGCCCAGCTTAGAGCATCTGTTTGAGCTGGGTAAAAGGGTGTTTTAAGCTGGGGAAAGGTCACTCAAAATAAAACCTCAACATTATTTTATGACTAGACATTATAAGAAATAAAAAAGGAATGGCAACCAAATTACCATTCCTTTTTTTTATAGAAAGCCGCACCGATGATGTGATGAAACTCCGATAGACATGATTTGAGTGCTCGTCCTCTTTGTAATCCACCGACTCAAAGGTTACCCCGAAGGGCGTGGCCCGCCATTGAGAATCGAAGCTTGTCTCGGTATTTCGTAAAATTTGATGAGTTTCCCGATCCAATCAATGCGGCTATTTTTTCTATAACAAAGGTAAGAAGTTTCTATGAAAGAAACAAGGAAAATAACAAAAAAGTGTCGGAAACTTATATAAGTTCCGACACTTTTCTTAAATCTTCAGCTATTTAAGTAGCTTATGCTGCTTTTGCTTTAGCAACGATGGCCTTGAATGCCTCCGGATGGTTAACAGCCAAATCGGCCAAAACCTTGCGGTTAATTTCGATACCGGCTTTGTGCAAAGCACCCATCAACTTCGAATAAGACAAGCCTTCCAGACGAGCGGCAGCATTGATACGCTGAATCCACAAAGCGCGGAAGTTTCTCTTTTTGGCCTTACGGTCACGGAATGCATACGTCAAACCCTTCTCCCAAGTATTCTTGGCAACGGTCCAAACGTTCTTTCTAGCACCAAAGTAACCTCTGGTCAACTTCAAAATTTTCTTTCTTCTTGCTCTAGAAGCAACATGATTTACTGATCTTGGCATAGTTTTTTTGTTTTTGAATGTTAGCGCCATTGCTTCACGCAACAGACTTCAAGCTAATGCATTCGGTTAATAACTTTAATTCTTTAGCAGCTTTTTGATTACTTCATAGCCAAAAGCTCCTTAACCTGGCTTACATTGGTGATATCAACCAATGCTGCATGGCATAAGTTTCTTTTCTGCTTCTTCGTTTTCTTAGTCAGAATGTGACTGTGAAAAGCATGCTTTCTCTTGATTTTACCCGTTCCGGTAAGAGTAAATCTCTTTTTTGCACCGGAGTTAGTCTTGATCTTTGGCATCTTAGTTATATTTAAATTATTAAAATTAGATGGCAACGCACTATACCGATGGCGTTACTCATTTTTTCATTCTTCTGTTTCTCCTTCACCAGAAGCTACCAACGGCTTGGGTGCAACAGGTTTCTTCGTTCCAGTAGCTTTCTTTGGAGAAAGTTGGATGGTCATCCTCTTTCCTTCCAAAACAGGCATTTGATCCACCTTCGCGTAATCTTCCAAATCGTTCGCAAAACGAAGTAACAACACTTCACCTTGCTCCTTGAACAAAATGGAACGACCTTTGAAGAAAACATAGGCCTTCACCTTATCACCGTCTTCCAAAAAGCCTTTGGCATGTTTCAACTTGAAGTTATAGTCATGATCATCCGTTTGGGGGCCAAAACGAATTTCCTTCACATTAACCTTAACCTGCTTGGCCTTCTGTTCCTTCTGACGTTTCTTCAGCTGGTAAAGAAATTTAGAGTAATCGATAATTCGACAAACAGGGGGTTGTGCGTTGGGAGAAATCTCTACAAGGTCCGCTTCGTGTTCTTCGGCCAACTTCAAGGCCTGTGCAATCGGATACACTTTGCTTTCCACTTCGTCGCCCACTATGCGGACTTCCTTGGCACGGATTTGTTCATTAATCCGATGTTGCCCTTTTAAGCTGTCATTCTTCATTAAATAACGTTTACTTCCTATTCGTTTTTTATTTGTTACTACTAAATTGGCCGCAAATTTACCACTTATTTATCATATTCTGAACTTCTTCGCTGATTTTTTTAGCGAAATCTTCGACTTTCATCGAACCTTGGTCACCTTCACCTTGCTTGCGCACAGAAACTTCACCGTTTTCAGCCTCCTTTTCGCCGACAACGAGCATATAAGGAATACGTTTCATCTCATTGTCACGAATCTTACGACCGATCTTTTCGTTACGCTCGTCCACAAGGGCACGTATATCATACTTTTTCAAGGCCATCCGCACTTCATTGGCATAGTCATTGAATTTCTCGCTGATAGGTAGGATAGCAACCTGGTCAGGAGTAAGCCACAAGGGGAACTTGCCAGCCGTGTGTTCAATGAGGACAGCCACGAAACGCTCCATTGAACCGAAAGGCGCACGGTGAATCATAACCGGACGATGCTTCTGGTTGTCGGCACCGGTATATTCCAATTGGAAGCGTTCAGGCAGGTTATAATCCACCTGAATGGTACCCAACTGCCAACGACGTCCGATAGCGTCCTTCACCATAAAGTCGAGTTTCGGACCATAAAAAGCGGCTTCGCCATATTCAATCTTAGCCTTCAAGCCTTTTTCCTCACAGGCTTCGATGATGGCACGCTCAGCCTTTTCCCAGTTTTCATCGCTACCGATGTACTTCTCACGATTTTCTTTATCACGCAAAGAAATCTGTGCCTCAAAATTCTCGAAATTCATCGACTTGAACACGATGGAGATGATATCCATCACGCGCAAGAATTCATCCTTCACCTGATCGGGACGACAGAACAAGTGTGCATCGTCCTGCGTAAAGCTACGCACACGGGTCAATCCATGCAACTCACCGCTCTGCTCATAACGACAAACGGTACCGAACTCCGCAAGACGCAAAGGCAGATCCTTGTACGAGCGGGGCGAGTTCTTATATATCATACAGTGGTGAGGGCAGTTCATCGGTTTCAAGAAGTATTCTTCACCCTCTTCAGGTGTATGGATAGGCTGGAAAGAATCTTTTCCATACTTGGCATAGTGGCCTGAAGTGATATACAGAAGTTTGTTTCCGATGGGCGGACACATTACCTCCTGATAGTCATAACGAGCCTGGATGCGACGCAGGAAATCCTGCAGGCGAATGCGAAGAGCCGTACCCTTCGGCAACCACATCGGCAAACCTTTACCCACCGTATCAGAGAACATGAACAAATCCATCTCCTTACCAATCTTACGATGGTCGCGTTTCTTGGCCTCTTCCAGCATCACCAGATATTCATCCAACATTTTTTTCTTCGGGAAGGTGATACCATAGATACGGGTCATCATCTTGCGGTCTTCCTGTCCGCGCCAGTAGGCACCTGCCACAGAGAGCAATTTGATAGCCTTAATGGGGGCAGTCGTCATCAAGTGTGGACCACGGCACAAATCCGTGAAAGCACCCTGAGTATAAGTCGTGATATGGCCATCTTCCAACTCGGAAATCAGTTCACACTTATACGTCTCGCCACGATCACCAAACTTTTTCAAGGCATCTGTCTTCGAGATATCCTGACGGACAACAGCCTCCTTCTTGGCGGCCAGCTCGGCCATCTTGCTTTCAATGGCAGGCAGGTCGGCCTCCTTGATAGGAGTTTCGCCCGGATCGACGTCATAATAGAAACCATTTTCAATTGCCGGTCCTATACCGAACTGAATGCCGGGATAGAGTTCTTGCAAAGCTTCGGCCAGCAAGTGGGCACTGGTATGCCAGAAGGCATGCTTCCCCTGCTCGTCTTCCCATTTATAAAGGACAAACTCGGCATCACCCTGAATGGGACGTCCCAAATCATAGATTTCGCCATTTACACCACAAGCCAAGACCTCCTGAGCCAGTCTTGAACTGATACTTTCTGCTATTTGCAGGCCAGTTACTCCTTCGTTGTATTCACGAACAGAGCCATCTGGGAATGTTATTTTTATCATAATGCTATGTATTTCAAATTCTGGACGCAAAAATAAAGATTTATTTTCTGAAAAACATCTATTTTACAAAAAATGTTATTCGCGGGTATTATCTGTAAAACGTTTGATAATGTTGTAAGCAGAAACCACACCCAGTTCGCCTGCCTTGCTCAAATCCAAAATACCCTGCTTGTTGTTACCCAAAAAGATCTGGGTCAAACCACGGTTAAAATAAGCCTCTGCAAACTCAGGATCCAATTCGATAGCCTTATTATAGTCTTCCAAGGCTGTACGATAATCCCTCAAAGCAGAAGAGACATTAGCACGATTGTAATAACCGTACACAAAATCGGGAGCTAGTTCTATGACCTTATCCAAATCTTTCTTGACAACCTCATAATCAACTGCCGTGACACCTGAATTCTGTTTGTCGTCAACACCAGACTTTAGATTGGCATCCGACAGAGCTTCCGCTTTTTTATAATCAAGCTGCTTGTAACGAACCAAAGCACGCATGAAATAAGCAGGAAAGAAATTGCCATCAAGCAAGATGCTTTGTGTAAAATCATCAATCGAACTATCAAAATCCTGTACCAAATAGAAATCAACACCACGGGCAAAACGTTTCAATGCATTTTGCGGATCGGCCACGATGTCGGCCGAATGAGAGTCAATCAATGCAAAATGATAACGAACCTGTTCCTCCGTTAAAGGAGCCTCCATATTGGTGATACGCAAAGGCTTGGGTAATTTTTTCGACAGATTCAATGCGTCAATGTATTTGTGATAATGAACCGCCTTCTTCACCTCACTCAACTTTTCATAGTAGGTCAAAGCATACATAGGTTCCAACTTGACCACTACATTGCGATCCTGTACACGACCACGGTAATCGCTCGTGTACCGTTGGGTTGCCTCCGAATCATCCGCAATGACAATTTTCCGATAATTCTCCATATTCTTATCAGACTTCTTACGAGTCTTTTCCTTATCATCATCAGCCTCCGAGGTTGCATCAGCGACATCCTTTCCTTTATTCTTACTACCATTCAAACGGTCCAATTGGGCCTGCATAAGCTTAAACTCATCCTGTTCAGCCCCCTTAATATCACCTACCTTGCGACGAGCTTCTGCTCGATAATGATAACCCGTCAAGAAGTTAGGATATTCTTCAATTACTCTTGAATAATCATCGATAGCGCCTCGATAATCGCCTGTCTGTGCACGTAACAAACCACGATTGAAAGCAGCCATCATATTATCCGGCTCCATTTCCAATACAAAATCGAAATCTTCGATAGCACGATTGTCATCACCAACTTGGGCACGAAGCAGACCTCTGTTATAATGGCCGATGAAATTATTGGGGTCGATGTCCAAAGCCACATCATAATCCTGCATGGCGCCCCTCAAATTGTTCTGATGGAAACGCGCCAAAGCACGGTTGATATAATTGCCCGCATTCTTGACACTCAGACGAATGGCCTGATCCAAATCGTCCTCAGCTTCCGTATATTTCTTCTGTTGAAGTTTTACCAATGCCCGCGCGCTCCATCCGTCGGGATCATAGCGGTCCAATTCTATGGCCTTATTGAAATCCTTCAGTGCATTAACAGTATCATTCTGACGTAGATTTACGTCTCCACGCATCAAATAAGCACGAGTGTATCGCGGAGATACAGCCAGCAACTTTGCCAAATCATCTTTCGCCGCGGCATAATCCTCTTTCTGCATGTGGCAAAGCGTCAAGTTATGCCACAAAACCACATTTTCCGGATCATATTTCAACGCCATACGGTAGTCTTCAATGGCACCATCAAAGTTATTCTGCCGAATACGTGCCAACCCTCGCACCTGGTAGGCGCCTACTACAAAAGGATTACGACGGATAGCCTCATCACAATCAGCCTCCGCCCCCTGATAGTCATCCAGATTGATTTTGGCAAGTCCACGAAAAAAGTAGGGTTCAAACAAGTAAGGCTTGGCACTGATTACCTGATTGAAATACTGTATGGAAAGCACATAGTCCTCGAAATACAGAGCGTTGCGGGCAATCATCATTACCCGCTCCGTATTTATTTGGGCATATAAAAATGCCGGGAAAAACAATATGGCTATCAGGAGTCGCTTTATCATTACAATTACAATTATTTCACGGTTTTCACCTTATACGTGCAATGCGCCTTCCCTTTAAGCAAAGAATTCAGTTTGCCTTTGATCATCTGCTTACGTAAAGCGGACAAATGGTCGATGAACATCTTACCCTCCAAGTGGTCAAACTCATGTTGCATAACACGGGCCAAATAACCTTCAACCACTTCATCATGCTCTTCCCAGTTTTCGTCCATATATTTCACACGTATTTTGTCACCTCTCTTCACACTTTCGTGAATACCCGGCAAACTCAGACACCCCTCTTCCATTGACACTTCCTCGCCCGACACTTCCAAGATATGGGCATTGATGTATGCCTTACGAAAATCTTTGTATTCAGGCAATTCATCGGACAAGACATCCAGATTGACAACCACCACACGAATAGGAAGTCCTATCTGCGGGGCGGCCAGCCCAACGCCTTCTGCACGATCCATCGTCTCAAACATATTCACAATGAGCTCCTTCAGGTTAGGATAATCAGGGGTAATGTCTTCGGCCACTTTTCTCAACACAGGTTGTCCATAAGTATAAATAGGTAAAATCATGTTCTTTCCTTCTTTTATTTATCAATGTTGTTATTTATCTGAAACTTCTGTTCTCCAAATAGCTTTGCAAAATAATGGTGGCACTGATTTCATCGACCAATGCTTTGTTCTGGCGATCCTTTTTTTTCAAGCCGGCCTCCAGCATGGTCCGATGAGCAAGGACGGAAGTAAAGCGTTCGTCCACATACTCAACGGGCATATCGGGCAACCTTTTCTTAAGCGAACGAACGAATGGCTCGATGCGTTGCATGTTCTCCGAGGCCTCGTTGTTCATCTGCTTGGGCAACCCTACCAGGATGCGCTCGACCGGTTCCTTGGACACATAATCCAATATAAAGGAAAGCAATTCATGGGTAGGCACCGTTGTCAACCCGTTCGCTATCAGTTGCAGGGTGTCTGTCACAGCTATACCTGTACGCTTCCTACCATAGTCTATCGCCAGCAATCGTCCCATATCGGCCACAAAAATACAACTTTAATTGGTTACACCAAACTATCAATATACGAGTTTCACATTATCTATCCAAAGAGAGTTACCCGGCGAACCGATATAGGCACCGCCATGGCTAGATGTGAACTGAAGCACCATGTGGGTAGGCACATCATCTTCCGTCCCCCACGCCACCTCGTGGATAGGTACGCTCTCGCCCTTGCTGTTCATGGCATAACGTTCCTCTACCTGCAAACGCATCATGTGGGCCTTGTAGTTGGGATTGCCCGTAATGTCGCCATACATGATGTCGTACGTGGCGTTGTTCTTCCAATCGGTCGTTGTAGCATAGTAGCGCACCACCATTGTGCCTACACGCTTGGCATAGATGTTGCCGTCCTTGTCTTCCCAACGCTTCTGCAACAACAGGATGGCGGCAGGGAAGTCTTTTCCATCAACATCGGTTATACGGCTGAAGCCTGTTGCACGGATACGTTTCTCGCGGTCGGACATCTTGACCTTGTAGTCGAACTGGATAGCTACCGGCTTCTTGGTGAAAGGGATGCCCGAGTTCAACATTTTCTGCGGGTTTTGCGTTCCTTTGATAGGTTCGTGCACGTCGCCCAAGAATACTGAACCTGCCGCAAGCACCGTGATGTTCACCAAACCGAAGACCTTGACACTCTCCATACGCGTATCAAGACGGGCACAATAACCGTCACCTCTCTTCTCAGGAAATACAGAAGTGTTGGTTTTGGTAATACCTGCCACCTTGGCCATGACATTGGAAGTGGCCCAAGGGGAACCTCCCATATTGGTGTAGGGTTCGTCGCCTACGATGGTCTTTGTGGGGCCGATGGCATAGACATGCTTGGTAGCTCCACCGATAATACCTGATTCCTTAATCTGACGGTCCACCCACTGGTCCATATCCCCAAAAGCGATAGGCTCGGCATGAGGCTGGGCCATAGCCACCCCACTCCACAACGAGACAATGCAGATCACTATATACAACAAACATTTTCTACACATCATCTTTTTACCTTTCCTATTTATAACTCATACTTCCATTGCTCCAATGCAAAGCCCCAGTTTTCCTGAACCAGATGCACGGTGCGGTCATCATACTTGTACTTGTTCTTCTTGTATCCTTTCTTACCTCCCACATATTTCTCGATGTCGGCGCGAGCTTCCGCAAAGCCGGGGATAGACAGTGCCTGATAGATATGCTCCGTCATACCCATAGCATCGGCCTCGAAGTCCTCGAACTTCACCTCAATCAGGTTGCCGGCAGGGATACAGCTCTTGTCGGCCTCGTACTTGTGATACAACTTGGCGTAGATGGAAAGGATATTCTTTTCCAACTCTTCGTTGCTGATGTCCTGAAGCTTCAGGGGTTGGATGGTATTGGTGAAGAAGCTGCGCGTGCTCTCGAACACCGTATAGGGATTGCGCATCAGGTAGATGAACTTGGCGTTGGGGAACATCTTGACCAACTCTTTCACGCGGCCCGTGTGGGGAGGATTCTTGCTCAAGAACTGGGTGCCGTGCGTATTCCATAAGGATATCTTGATGAGTTTCACAAAGACTTCCTCGAACACCTTCAATTCTTCGTCCGTAATGTCGTCGAAGAGGAGGTACTTGTCGGCATACTCCTGCATGTGCTTGGGCAGGAACCAGAAGTTGTAATAGGTGTAGGGCATCATGTTGGCCAGTGCGAACTCCTCTTCCTGAGGCAGGTCAACGGCCAGTTCCATGTTGTCGGTCGGACGCTTGTCGGGCATCAACCAGCTCATGTTCTTCTTGAAGAAGGGCTGCCCCCACATCATCAGGTGTGGGAAGACGGTCTGGTAGGTGGTGTTGTAGCCGAAGTGCTTGTCACACGAAAAGACGTTGTGCACAAACGTCGTACCGCTCCGCCAATGTCCCAAGATGAACACAGGATCGTGCTCCAACGGTTTGTCGGCCAGCAGTTTTTCGTATTTTCGGTCTTGCAACGAAACCAACGTAGAAAGCAGGCGGCACACAGCCTTCGTCAGCCGATACTTCCCTTTGTAGGAAGCGTCGATGGTGCGGCCGGCGGTTATTTGGTTGAAGGTCTTCCAATCGGCTCCCACCAGCGTATTGATAGGGAGCTTGCTAAATTCTAATAAACCCATATCTTTTTCTCAAATATTCACTCTGTTTTTTACTTCTGATGCCACGTCTTGGAGAAAGCAATGTTTTCTCCACAAGAAAACAGCCTTTTCTCCAAAGGAAAGCACCCTTTTATTTTGCGCTACTCGGAGGAGCGTTTTCCTCATTTCACCACTTTCACGCCCAAACCCTGACGTTCGAGTTCCTTCACGGCCTTCTCTATCGCCTCGTAGTGTTCGGGAGCGATGCCCAGCTTCACAAGGTCGAGCACGGGGAGTTCTTCGCCCTGGTGCATATCCTTGCTCTCCACGCGGTCGATAATCATGCCGACGGCGCTGGTATTGTTGGTGATAGGGTCAATCAGGATGAACGAACCCGTCGCCTTGTTCTGCTTGTAAGGGTCAAAGAACAATTCCTTGGCCGTGGTGAACACCACGCGTGCTATCTGGTTGAGCTGCATGGGGAGTGTCTCCCGCGTCAGCTTGCCGTTCTCCAAAGAGAGGTGCTCCATGGTGTTGACGTCCACCTTGTACTTGATGGTGTCGATGTGCGTACGGCTCAGGTTGGTAGTTTGCTTGATGAAGAAGGACTTGTTGGCGTCCATAGGCTCCTCGTCCATCCACACGAGCATGGCCTCGAAGTTGCGGTCTTCCATCGGCAGGTTGTCGGGATGTACCAGCATCTCGCCTCTGGACACGTCAATCTCGTCTTCCAAAGTCAGCGTTACCGACTGAGGCGGGAAGGCATAATCCAACTCGCCGTCGTAGGTCACGATGCTCTTGATGCGCGACTTCTTGCGCGAAGGCAATGCCATCACCTCGTCGCCCTTGCGGATGACGCCCGAAGCTACCTTGCCACAGAAACCACGGAAGTCGAGGTTGGGGCGAAGTACGTATTGGACGGGGAAGCGGAAGTCGTTGAAATTGTGGTCGTTGTCGATGTGGACGGTCTCCAGAAAGTCGAGCAGCGACGTGCCTTTATACCAAGGTGTGCGCTCCGACTTGGTCACCACGTTGTCGCCGTCGAGTGCAGACAAGGGGATGCAAGTCACATCGGGGATGCCCAACGGAGCGACAAACTCCTTATAAACAGAAACAATCTCATTGAAACGCTCCTCGGAGAAATCCACCAAGTCCATCTTGTTCACGGCCAGCACTACGTGCTTGATGCCCAGCAGAGACACCAGGAAGGTATGTCTACGCGTCTGGGTGATGACACCCGTACGTGCATCCACGAGGATAATGGCCAGATTGGCCGTCGAGCCGCCCGTAATCATGTTGCGCGTATATTGCTCGTGTCCCGGCGTGTCGGCGATGATAAACTTGCGGTTGTTGGTCGAGAAGTAGCGGTAGGCTACGTCGATGGTGATACCCTGTTCACGCTCGGCTTTCAACCCATCCAGCAGAAGGGCGTAGTCAATGTGGTCGCCGGCGTTACCCATACGCTTGCTGTCGCGCTCCAAGGCGTCCAGCTGGTCTTCGTACAATTTCTTGCTATCGAACAACAGGCGTCCTATCAGGGTGGACTTACCGTCGTCCACCGACCCTGCCGTCAGAAAGCGAAGCAAGTCTTTCTGTTCATCCTTGTCCAGAAAGGCCTTTATATCCAATTTATTGTTGTCCATTGTCTTCAAAATCCTTAATCATTCGTTTAAAAATATCCTTCACGCTTCTTCTGCTCCATGCTGGCTTCCTGGTCGAAGTCGATGACACGCGTGGTACGTTCGCTCTTGGTAGTGGTCATCATCTCCTCCACAATCTTTTCGATGGTGTCGGCTTCGCTCTCCACGGCGCCTGTCAACGGCCAGCAACCCAAGGTGCGGAAACGCACCATACGCATCTGTATCTTGTCGCGATACTGCTCGGGCAGGCGGTCGTCGTCGGCCATAATCAGGTTACCGTCTATCTCTACGCAAGGTCTTTCCTTAGCAAAGTAGAGCGGCACAATGGGGATATTCTCCAGGCGGATGTATTGCCAGATGTCCAGCTCCGTCCAGTTGCTCAAAGGGAATACGCGGATGCTCTCGCCCTTGTGGACACGTGCGTTGTAGATGTCCCACAACTCAGGACGCTGGTTCTTGGGATCCCACTGATGGAAACGGTCGCGGAAAGAGAAGATACGTTCTTTGGCACGCGACTTTTCCTCGTCACGACGGGCGCCACCGAAGGCGGCATCGAACTTATATTTGTCGAGTGCGTGGAGCAGAGCCTGTGTCTTCATCAGGTCGGTATGCACCTTGCTGCCATGCGTAAAGGGGCCTACCCCCGCCTTGAAGGCTTCCATATTGCTCTCTACAATCAGGTTCCATCCGTATTTCTTGGCATATTCGTCGCGGAACTGAATCATTTCCTTAAACTTCCACTTGGAGTCGATGTGCATCAACGGGAAAGGCACCTTGCCCGGATAGAAGGCCTTTTCGGCCAGACGCACCATCACGGACGAGTCCTTGCCGATGCTATAGAGCATCACAGGATTCTCGAACTCGGCCGCCACCTCACGAATGATATGAATGGACTCGGCTTCGAGTTCCTTCAAATGACTAAGTTTGTACTCTTCTTTCATCTTTCTATCTTATTTCTTCTGAATTCTGGGTAATATGAGTTCTAACAGTTTGTGAACGGATTCTTCCAAGGAAAGCACCGACGTGTCGAGCGTCAACGCTGGATGTTCAGGCGCTTCGAAAGGAGCGGAAATACCTGTAAAGTTCTTGATTTCGCCCCGACGCGCCTTGGCATAAAGGCCTTTCACGTCGCGACGTTCGCATTCCTCAATGGGAGTGCTGACATATACTTCCACAAAATCGTCCCTGCCGATGATATCGGCCGCCATCTCGCGGATGTCGTTGCTGGGGCTGATGAAGGCGGCAATGGTGATGATGCCCGTATCAACAAAGAGTTTGGACACTTCGGCTATGCGGCGGATATTCTCCACACGGTCGGCTTCGGAAAAACCCAAGTTGTTATTGATGCCGCTACGGATGTTGTCTCCGTCCAAGATACGGCACAAAAGTCCACGCTGATGCAGCTCGCGCTCCAAAGCGATGGCAATGGTACTCTTGCCCGAACCGCTCAGCCCTGTGAACCATACCATCAGGCTGTGTTGCCCCAACAAGGCTTCCTTGTCGCTTCGCGTCATCATTCGGTCAAATATCGGATATATGTTGTTATTTTCCATTCTTCTTATTCTTATATATTATACATTTAAAAAGGCCAGATTACAGGTATCAGAAAGACAGATATCAGGAATGTTATGATGTTCAACGGCAGCCCGATACGAACAAAATCCGTGAACTTATAGTTACCGATACCTTGCACAATCAAGTTTGTCTGATAGCCGATGGGGGTAGAGAAACTGGCGGAAGCCGCCATACAAATCACCACAAAGAACGGCACAGGACTTACACCCAACTGTGTAGAAATGGAGAGCGCCAAGGGGAAAGCCAAAGCCGCCGCCGCGTTGTTCGTGATAAGTTCCGTGAACAGATTGGTAATGATAAACACGGCCGCCAGCAAGACATGAGGTCCGTAATGGTCGCTCAAGCCAATGATGTATTTGGCTACCATATCGGCCACACCCGAATTGACCATCGCCTTGCTGATAGCGAAGGCGCAGGCAATGGTAATAAGTACATCCCAAGAGATGTATTTGGTATATTTCCGCGCAGGGAAAATCTTCGTCCACGCCATGATGATGGTTGTTATCGAAACGAAGAAGAACATATCCAGCTGCATATTGGGGACAGCTTCCTTCACGAAAGGAAGTTCTCCGATGGTGGCGCCGGCAATCATCAACACCAGCAAGGCCAAAGCCAGCCAACGTTTACCTCGCCCGGGCACAGGCTCATTATCCTTGCCATTGGCCAGCATGACAAAAACTGAAGACTCGCCCCACGTCTGGATAAACGAATCGTCTGCCATCACTACCAGCGTATCGCCTTCACGCAAATAACGGTTTTCAAGATTCTCTGTGATACTTTGTCCACCCCTTTTGATTTCCTTCACTTCAGCGCCATAATGACGTTTGAAATTGAAGTCCTTCAACCGTTTGTTGATACCAGGGAAACGAGGTCCCAAAACGGCTTCCACCCGATGCAGATTCCCTTTTTCCTCCGTATCTTCCTCCACTTCCGCTGAATCCTTACGGACATCGGGCAACAATTTCGACGAAAAAATGAACAAATAAAGAATTCCTGCAATAGCTATAAAAATACCGACCTTACCCAATTCAAACATTGTAAACCCTTCATAACCGGCTTCCAATATCATGCCATGTACCACCAGATTGGTCGAAGTACCAATCAGGGTACAGATACCTCCCAAAATAGTAACGTATGACAAGGGAATAAGAAACTTCGTGGCCGGCAGCTTGACCGAATCGGCCCACCGCTTGATGATGGGAGCAAAGATTACTACTACAGGCGTATTGTTCAGAAAAGCAGAAATGAAAGAAATGGTTGGCAACATACGAAGCTGGGCCTTGAAAACCGTTGTTTTCTTCTGAGGCAGCAACTTCTTGATCAGCTGCCCCAAAGCACCCGACTGGCGGATACCCTCACTGACCAGATAAAGCAAAGCGACCGTTATCATACCTTTGTTGCTGAACCCTTCCAACATCTCTTTCGGAGTCAGAATACCAGCACACAAAAACAAGACCACGACCGAAAACAACACCATGCCCGGACGCATCTTGTCGAGTATCAAGGCGGCTACCATGCCTACCAATCCCAATAATACAAGTACAATCTCAAAAGTCATCATCCAGTCTTCATTTATGTCCGACACGCTTCGGCTCTACAATGAACCACGGATTCAGCAAGTCTTCCTTATTATAACTCAATGGTACATCCATTCCTGCCCGATAGACCTCCATACCAGCAGCACGCGCAATGGCATGTCCTGCAGCCGTGTCCCACTCCATTGTTGGGGCAAAACGCGGATAAACATCTGCTACTCCTTCGGCCACCAGGCATATCTTGATGGAACTTCCACTCGAAATCAATTCTACATTCGGATGAACGACTCTAGCCTCTTCAACAAATTTTTCCGTTTCGGGTGTAGAGTGTGAACGTGAAGCAACAATTACATATTTGTCGTGTTCGGTTTCAATCGGCAAACGAATAGCCTTTACAATCAATTCCTCCAGCGAAGCATCTCCACGCGATGTCACATCCGCCAATTTATAAGCGCCCAATCCTTCCAAGGCAAAATAAAGAACATGCTTCACCGGCAAATAAATAACTCCTATGCGAGGAATGAAATCTTGCACAAAAGCAATGTTGACAGTAAACTCACCATTACGCTTGATAAATTCCTTCGTACCGTCCAAGGGGTCAACAATCCATAATTCCTGCCAATCCTTTCGTTCAACATACGGTATAGACTTTCCTTCCTCACTCAGAACAGGATACGGAGTTTCTGCCAGAATCTGGCTGATAGCCTCGTGAGCTGCCCGGTCGGCAATCGTCAAAGGAGAATTATCAGCTTTCCTTTCTACTTGAAAATCAGAAGCTGGATCGTTATAAATGGCTAGGATTTTCTCTCCTGCCAACAAAGCTGCATCAATGGCTTTCAGTATATCTTGTTGCTCCATATTTTCTTTTTAGATATAACTAATGCAATATAAAAATGCAAAGGTAGAAACTTTTCTAAAGAGAAAAGTTTCTACCTTTACTTTATAACTTCTTTTAAGCCAAATTTGCGTTCACGGATAAAAAGCAGCTATTTGATTTACAGCCATCTTTCTTCCCATATTTTTATCATCAATTGATGCGGTAAAGCAACCAAGCGCCCTGAAAATCGTTGCGGTTAGGATACTTTGCCTTGAAAGCATCACGGGCAGCAGCAGCCGAGTTTCTGTCAGGATAAGTAGCTACAATCACACGATACATAGAGATTTCCGCATTGAAAGCTACAGATGCACTATAACCTTCCTTGTCCAAGAAATCTTTCAAGCTTTCAGCGTTTGCCTTAACAGAAAAGCTTCCTGCCACTACGTTGAAATCCTTCAACCCTGCACCAGAAACAACCGTCACTTTCTCCTGACGTACCCCTTGAGTGCTTTCGACAACCTTCGGAGCCTCTACAGGCGCACTAACTACCGGCGTTTCCTCTACAGGAGCAGCTACCGTTGTTTGAGGAGCCTCTGCCAGCTCTTGCTTCTTCGCATTTTCATACGCTTTTTTATAAGCACTTTCGCTCGACTTACAAGAAGAGAATGCCAGTGCTACACAAACACCCATTCCCAAAATTGCTAATTTTTTCATTTTCTTTATTGTTTAAGTTTAAATAAGTTCACTCAATAATTACGAAAAACGTATATTGTATCATTATAGTTCAATCGAATCTTCTTGGAAGTAAGTTCTTCCACCTTGAACGTACGAGCACCATCTTCCCAGTCAAACCATTTTTTGTACGTAGGATCATCTACGGCAGGTCCCCACAAATTGATGGTAATCTTTCCGTCCCCTTCCTCGTAATATCCGTACATAGAACGATATCCTCCATCCTCTCCCATATAATAAGTCAAGAAAGAGCCCTTCTGAAAACCATAAAAAACGCTGTCCACCTTTGCCACACGTCCATCAGGATACTGATATTCGCGCAATTGCCATTTCCCTACCCAGGGAGAGTTTCCTCCATTCATGCAAGAAATGCAACATACGGCCACAACAACCAGCAACAAAGCGTTTATCCCTCCAATCAGACCTTTCATATCCATCCCTTATTTTTTAGGGAACAAAAGTACACCTAAGCAACTATCTGACGCCATATGACACCGTTAAATTTCCCTAAACGAAAGAAGATAAATAGAAAACCATTAAAAAACGCCCCAAAAAGATAGGGATATTGGAAGATATTAGTTAGTTTTGCAAGTAAACCATAAAAAATAAATATTATGAAAGGATTAAATGTATTGGCAGCTTTTTTAGGTGGAGCTGCTATCGGAGCAACGTTAGGTATTCTTTTCGCACCTGAAAAAGGAGAAGATACCCGTGCTAAAATCGCAGAAATCTTGCGCAAGAAAGGTATTCGTCTGAGCCGAAACGAGATGGAAAATTTGGTGGATGAAATCGCCGCAGAAATAAAAAGCGGAACGGAAGAATAATCGCCAAAATTAGGATCACAATAAAACAGAACCACCATGTTTCCTAATGATAAAAGCATAGAAACGCTACAACAGCTATTCATTGAAGTCAAGAAATATCTGGCGCTTCAGAAAAGATACACCCAACTGGAGATAGCTGAAAAACTTACAATTTTGCTATCCACGCTCATTTTAGTGTTGGTTATCATTATTCTCAGCATGGTGGCCCTGTTTTATTTATCCTTTACACTCGCTTATTTGCTGGCACACCTTTTGGGAAGCATCGTTATCAGCTTTGCCCTGATTACATGCGCCATATTAATTTTGATTGTGGCCGTTTATGCCTTACGCAAAAACCTCATCATCAATCCAATGGCCAAATTCATCGCCAATCTGTTTATCGAAGACCCTGTAAAAGAAAAAGAGCAACATGGACAATAACAAACTACAAGTATCAACCTTGGATGACATCCGTACCCTGCGGCAACAAGCTTTACTCGATGTCCAGCAACAAAAACAAATCCTCAGCGCCACTACGCGCAAGTTCGTTGCCCCCCTCACCCCTACAGTAAACAAAGGGAATTCCATCATGAAAGCCTTCAATACAGGTATGGCCGTATTCGATGGTTTTATTCTTGGTATAAAAATGATACGGAAATTTCAAAAGTTTATCCGAAGATAAAAAAACAGCGCTACACTCTTAAGAATGCAGCGCTTTCTTCATCGTAAAACAATGTTTTATCAGACATAAGCCTCCAGCAGCTTTACCTTTCCTTCAGGAATGATGCTGACCGATTGGGTTACAGCTGGGAACAAGACTGTCTCACCCGCACAAATCGTTACTTCATTTTCAGCATCATCAATCATCCGGCAAGAACCTTCCACACATACAAAAATCACAAACGAATCCAACTCTGAATAGTCACACGTAATTTCTTCTGTCATATCATACAACGAAACAGAAAAATAAGGTGTAGTCAGTATCTCTACCGGTTCGTTAATGACTGTTTCATATTCTGTTCTAAAATCATCCTGCACATCAGAAAAATTAATTGCATCCATCGCTTGGCTGATATGCAAATCACGAAGCTTTCCATTCTTATCCTTACGATTGTAATCATAAATACGATAAGTCACATCAGAAGATTGTTGTACTTCCACAACAAAAGCCCCTGCCCCAATGCCATGTACACGACCGGCCGGCACATAAAACACATCGCCCGGCTGGATAGCACATGTCTGAAGAACTTCATCGAACGTACCGTCGTGCACACGTTCTTTATATTCTTTCGGAGTGATTTGTCTAGAGAAACCTGAAATCAATGTAGCTCCTTCATCAGCAGACACCACATACCACATTTCATTTTTTCCGAAACTGTTATGACGTTTCTTGGCCAATTCATCATCGGGATGAACTTGTATGGACAACTTCTGTCGCGCATCTATAAATTTAACCAACAGAGGAAATTGATTGCCAAAACGAGCGTAATTCGCCTCACCAACCAGTTCTTCCCGATATTTGCGTACCATTTCGGGCAAAGTAAGTCCTTTATCCGCGCCGTTGGCTACAACAGATTCACTACCTTCTACGGCAGAGACTTCCCAACTTTCTCCCACGTTGGACAGGTTTTCATTCAAATGTTTGAAAGGGATAATCTTATCGCCTCCCCAAAGCGTCTGCTTCAAGACAGGCTCAAACTTCAGAGGATACATTAAATGTTCTAATAAAAAAGATTTTTCAAAATAATAAGCACAATTGTTTTCCACATTAACATCAGTCTTCGTACCCCAACCTGCAAGTCTTATAATCTTTTCGTTGGTCATGACTCACGCCGCCAAGGTTAAAGTCTGAATATGGCGACAAACATACAAAAAATTATTTGTTATTGCTTGGGAGAACAAAAGAAAATCTGTTTATTTGCAAGAAATTTAATGGATACCATGATATGACAGCATCTAATATTTATGAAAGTAACCGTTCCTGCCTTGACAGGAAAAACTTTCAAAAAGAGATAGGCGGCAAAAAAACCGACCTTTACATTCTGAGAAACAACCAAGGAATGGAAGTAGCAGTAACCAATTATGGATGTGCCCTTCTCTCCATAATGGTGCCTGACAAGGCTGGGCAATATGCCAACGTAATTTTGGGCCATGACAGTATTGACCACGTTATTAACAGTCCTGAACCATTCCTTAATACAACAATCGGACGATATGGCAACCGAATAGCTAAAGGACATTTCACTCTCTACGGTGAAGAGCACCAGCTTACCATCAACAACGGTCCAAACTCCCTGCACGGCGGTCCGACAGGCTTCCACACTAAAGTTTGGGATGCGATACAACCCAACCCGGCAACCGTCATTTTCAATTACACATCTGCCGACGGTGAAGAGGGTTTTCCCGGCAACCTGGAAATTGAAATGACCTATCGCCTTGAAGAAGATATTAATGCACTGGTTATCGAATACCGTGCAACAACAGATAAAGCGACTGTCGTCAACTTGACCAACCACGGTTTCTTCAACCTGTCTGGTATCGCTTCACCAACGCCTACAGTGCTGAATCACTCCATAAGCATAAACGCAGATTTCTATGTCCCTATTGACGATGTATCTATTCCTACGGGAGAAATTTTGAAGGTAGAAGGGACTCCCATGGATTTCCGCACCCCACATACTATCGGTGAACGGATTGACGAACCTTTCCAACAGCTGATTAATGGCGCAGGTTACGATCATTGTTACGTATTGAATAAGACTGAGGCTGGAGAACTAAGCCAAGCCGCCACATACAGCGATCCTTCCAGCGGACGCACAATGGAAATGTTTACCACAGAAAATGGTGTCCAGCTGTACACAGGAAACTGGCTCAACGGATTTACTGGAGCACACGGTTCTACTTATCCTGCAAGAAGTGCTGTATGTTTCGAAGCCCAATGCTTCCCTGACACGCCCAACAAGCCTCATTTCCCGTCGGCCGTTCTGCTTCCAGGTGATGAATACCAACAGGTCACTATTTATAAATTTGGCGTTATTGGACAATAATCAACACAATTAATAAACTTTTTAAAAGAAGAAAAAACCATGACACAACAAAAACAGAACGGTAACATCATCGCTATCATAACCATGATTTTTTTATTTGGTATGATTGCATTCGTTACGAATCTCGCTGCCCCAATGGGGATTGTATTGAAAAATCAATTTTCCGTTTCCAACGCACTTGGCATGTTGGGAAACTTGGGAAACTTCATTGCCTATGCTGTAATGGGTATTCCCAGTGGTATCTTATTAACAAAAGTCGGCTATAAAAAGACTGCCCTCATTGCCGTAGCCATCGGATTTATCGGTGTGGGTGTGCAATATCTTTCCGGTCATGCCAGTCCCTCGCCTGCATTTGCCGTTTACTTGTGCGGTGCTTTCATTTCTGGATTTTCTATGTGTTTGCTCAATACAGTGGTCAACCCCATGTTGAACAAATTGGGTGGTGAAGGAAATAAAGGAAACCAACTTATCCAAGTAGGAGGTTCTTTCAACTCTGTAATGGCTACCATTACACCGATGTTTGTAGGTATCCTCATTGCAGGATCTGTAGAAAAAGCTACAATCTCGCAAATCTTCCCTGTAATGTATACCGCGATGGCCGTATTTGCCTTTGCATTTTTCGTACTTTTGTTTGTACAAATTCCCGAACCCAGTCAAACTAAATCGACTGAGTCCATTGGTACATTAATGAAAGGTGCACTAAAATTCCGTCATTTTGTACTGGGTGCCATCGCCATCTTCGTTTATGTCGGTGTCGAAGTAGGTGTACCGGGTACACTGAACCTTTTCCTCACCGATCCTATTGAGAAAGGTGGTGCAGGTATTTCGTCCACAATTTCAGGTTTTGTAGTAGGAACATATTGGTTGTTGATGCTGGTTGGCCGTTTGGCAGGCGCATCATTGGGTGCTAAAATATCAAGTCGCGTCATGATGATCTTCACTTCCGGCTTAGGCTTGATTTTAGTATTATTGGCTATTTTTTCTTCGACCAGTACGTTAGTCAATCTGCCTGTATTACAGCAAAGCGCAACAGGTGGTTTATCTTTCGGTATGGCCGAAGTTCCTATCAATGCCATGTACCTGGTGCTGGTTGGTTTATGTACCTCCATCATGTGGGGTGGCATCTTCAATCTGGCCGTTGAAGGTTTAGGTAAATACTTGGCAGCCGCTTCAGGCTTGTTCATGGTATTGGTCTGTGGCGGCGGTATCCTTCCCGTCATTCAGGGTTGGTTGGCCGACGTTGCCGGATTTATGAACAGTTATTGGGTTATCATCATCGCCCTTGCCTATCTGTTCTACTACGGCGTAATAGGCTGTAAGAATGTCAACAAGGATATTCCCGTCGATTGAAACTAAAAAAGATAACAGGTAATTCTTATTATTCACCTAATAAATTATAAGTATCATGGATATAGAACACGTAAGAAGTCGTTTCATCAAACATTTTGACGGAACAACAGGAGCTGTATATGCATCTCCGGGTCGTATCAACCTCATTGGTGAGCACACCGACTATAACGGTGGATTTGTATTCCCCGGAGCCATCGACAAAGGCATGATAGCCGAAATCAAACCGAACGGAACGAACATTGTAAAAGCTTATTCCATTGACCTGAAGGACTATGTAGAATTCGGCCTTAACGAGGAAGACGCTCCACGCGCCAGCTGGGCCCGTTACATCTTCGGTGTTTGTCGTGAGATGATTAAACGTGGCGTAGAAGTAAAAGGCTTCAATACCGCTTTTGCCGGCGACGTTCCTCTCGGAGCCGGAATGTCTTCATCCGCAGCTTTGGAAAGCACCTATGCATACGCTCTGAACGATCTTTTCGGCGACAATAAAATCGACAAGTTCGAGCTCGCCAAAGTAGGACAGGCAACAGAGCACAATTATTGTGGCGTCAATTGCGGTATCATGGACCAGTTTGCTTCCGTATTCGGCAAGAAAGGTAGCCTCATTCGTTTGGATTGTCGCTCATTGGAATACCAGTACTTCCCCTTCGATCCGAAAGGTTACCGCCTCGTATTAGTTGACTCAGTTGTAAAGCATGAATTGGCATCCTCAGCTTACAACAAACGTCGCCAGAGCTGCGAAGCTGTTGTAGCTGCTGTACAGAAGAACCATCCACACGTAGAGTACCTGCGCGACTGTAACATGGAAATGCTTGAAGCTGTAAAAGCTGACGTAACGGAAGAAGACTACAAACGTGCCGAATATGTCATTGAAGAGATCCAACGTGTACTCGATGTTTGCGATGCTTTGGAGAAAGGCGACTATGAAACTGTTGGCCAAAAGATGTACGAAACACATCATGGCATGAGTAAGCTCTACGAAGTGAGTTGCGAAGAATTGGACTTCCTGAACGACCTTGCTTTCGATTGCGGTGTAACAGGTTCACGCGTAATGGGTGGAGGTTTCGGGGGATGTACCATTAACTTAGTCAAGGATGAGCTTTACAGCACCTTCGTTGAAAAAGCAAAAGAAGAATTCAAGAACAAATTTGGTAGAAGCCCCAAGATTTACGACGTAGTCATCAGTGACGGTGCTCGTCGGCTGGAATAAAAAAGCCATCTGAGTCTTAATAATATATAACCAGCTGGATGTCTCAGAGCATTCGGGTTATATCTATCTCAAGCACGGATTACATGGAATTATCACGGATTTGCAATCAAGTTCCGTAAAATTTATTCCTGTCATCCGTGCTTTTTTAATCTGCAATCATTCTTCTATCATCCAAATACTCTATCTATACAAAAAAAGAAGAGTCACAACGATGGATATTCTCACATAAAAGTCTATCTTTGTCCGTACGAAATCAATAATCATTTAAATAGATAAGACATGAACGACAACAAACTAATGAACCGCGCGGCAGACAACATCCGCATCCTTGCTGCTTCTATGGTTGAGAAAGCTAACTCTGGACATCCAGGAGGTGCAATGGGTGGTGCCGATTTTGTAAATGTATTGTTTTCCGAATTTCTGATATACGACCCTGAAAATCCTACATGGGAAGGACGCGACCGCTTTTTCCTCGATCCTGGACACATGTCGCCCATGCTCTATTCACAACTAGCCCTAACCGGCAAATTCACCATTGATGAACTGAAAGAATTCCGCCAATGGGGAAGTCCCACGCCAGGCCACCCCGAACGTGATGTTATGCGTGGTATTGAGAACACCTCGGGCCCGCTGGGACAGGGACATACGTTCGCTGTGGGAGCTGCTATCGCAGCTAAATTCCTGAAGGCACGCTTTGGCGAGGTGATGAATCAGACGATTTATGCCTATATCTCCGATGGAGGTATTCAGGAAGAGATTTCGCAGGGTAGCGGACGAATCGCCGGAACGTTGGGACTGGACAATCTTATCATGTTCTATGATGCCAACGACATCCAGCTCTCTACCGAAACCAAAGCTGTAACGTGCGAAAATACCGCAAAAAAATATGAAGCATGGGGATGGAAAGTCATCTGCATCGACGGAAACAACCCCGATGAAATACGACGCGCTCTGACTGAGGCCAAAGCCGAGACAGAATGTCCCACTCTTATTATAGGCCATACCGTCATGGGTAAAGGAGCCCGTAAGGCCGACGGAAGCAGTTACGAGGCTAACTGCGCCACCCACGGTGCACCACTCGGTGGCGATGCTTACATCAATACCATCAAAAACCTTGGCGGTGATCCAGAAAATCCATTTGTTATCTTCCCCGAAGTTGCCGAACTTTATGCACACCGCACCGAAGAGTTACATAAGATCGTAGCCGAACGTTATGCTGTCAAAGCCCAATGGGCCAAAGCTAATCCAGAACAAGCCGCCAAGCTGGAACAATTCTTTGCCAACAAAGCACCGCAAGTGGATTGGGGGACCATCGTTCAGAAGCCTGACGCCGCAACCCGTGCAGCATCGGCTACCGTACTGAGCGCACTGGCAACACAAGTTGAGAACATGGTGGTAGCTTCTGCCGATCTCTCCAACTCTGATAAGACTGACGGTTTCTTGAAGAAGACCCATGCTTTTACAAAAGGTGACTTTAGCGGTGCTTTTTTCCAAGCTGGTGTTTCTGAACTGACAATGGCATGTTGCTGCATCGGTATGGCCTTACATGGTGGTGTCATCCCAGCTTGTGGTACATTCTTTGTATTCTCTGATTACATGAAACCCGCCGTACGTATGGCAGCTTTGATGGAAGTACCTATCAAGTTCATTTGGACGCATGATGCCTTCCGAGTTGGTGAAGATGGTCCAACTCATGAGCCCGTGGAGCAGGAAGCTCAAATCCGTCTTATGGAGAAGCTCCAAAACCATAAAGGACATAACTCTATGTTAGTTCTCCGTCCTGCCGATGTCGAAGAAACTACCGAAGCATGGCGATTGGCTATGGAGAATACCTCCACACCGACTGCCCTCATCCTCTCACGTCAGAACATCGCTAATCTACCAGCTGGGAATGACTACACACAAATGACACGCGGTGCCTATATTGTAGCCGGCTCCGACGCTGATGCAGATGTAGTGCTCGTAGCTTCTGGTTCTGAAGTCTCCACCCTCGTGGCAGGTGCTGAGTTGCTCCGCCGTGACGGCATAAAGGTACGCATCGTCTCAGTCCCTTCCGAGGGTCTTTTCCGCAACCAAGACAAAGAATACCAAGAGAACATCATCCCAACTGGAGCCAAAGTTTTTGGTCTAACCGCCGGACTACCCGTCACTCTGGAAGGCCTCGTGGGAGCTAATGGTAAAGTGTGGGGATTATCCTCATTCGGCTACTCCGCCCCCTACAAAGTGCTTGACGAGAAGCTGGGCTTTACTGCTGACAACGTTTATAAACAAGTGAAAGAAATGATCTGAAACAACATGAAAACAATAGGTTTAGCATCCGATCACGCAGGCTTCGAGCTGAAGCAATATGTCAAGCAGTGGCTCGATGCCCGCGGTTGGTCTTATAAAGACTTCGGTACTTACACTGCCGAAAGCTGTGACTATCCCGACTTCGCCCACCCTCTAGCCTTAGCTATCGAGGAGGGTGAATGTTATCCCGGTATCGCTATCTGCGGCAGTGGCGAGGGTATTAGCATTACCCTAAACAAGCATCAGGGCATCCGAGCCGCTCTCTGCTGGATACCTGAAATTGCTCATTTGGCACGCCAACACAATGATGCTAACGTACTCGTCATGCCGGGCCGTTTCGTTACCTGTGAAGAGGCAGATCATATTATGACCGAGTTTTTCACCACAAGCTTCGAAGGCGGACGTCACCAACGACGGATAGATAAAATTCCGGTGAAAGACTGAGGAATATTTTCAAAACTCTCTGATTTTAAAATAAGACTTACGCGGACTGACGCACGAAGAAACTCGGTGTTCCCTACCGACACTTCGGCCTGTCCGCGTTTCTTTTACTCCCGGCAAAATACCTCACAACAAATCAAAAAACATCCTCACAACGGGAATAAGGTTTTCTCCCATTTATCAAAAACTGCACCCTTTCCGTCAAAAAATCGCCCTACATATCAGGAATGAATGCCTATCTTTGCACAGAAACAAACCCTAACATCAAAAAACGCCATGAAGAAATTTCTCCTCTGTATCGGCCTGCCACTCTTTTCCGTACTTGCGGTCGCTGGACCGATCGACTTCGAAAAAGCTTTCGAAGCCTGTGCAAAAATCGAAAAGCAAATAGAATGCCCCATCTTCGCCGACCGCCACTACATTATTACCGACTTTGGCGCACGCCCCAATACGCCCGATACCCCCTGTCATGAAGCTATAAACCGAGCCATCACAACATGTAGTTTAGAGGGTGGTGGTACAGTGGTCATCCCTGCCGACACATTTTATACCGGCCCCTTGACGCTGAAAAGCAACGTCCGCTTACATGTATCCGAGGGTGCCGTCCTACGCTTCTCTACCGACCAGAGCCTCTACTTCCCCGCTGTCTTAACACGCTGGGAAGGTATCGATTGTTACAATGCCCATCCCCTTATTTATGCCTACGGTGAAACAAACATTGCCATCACCGGCAAAGGGATTATTGACGGACAAGGGTCAATAGATACATGGTGGCCCATGTGTGGCGCAGCCAAGTATGGATGGAAAGAAGGTATGAGAGCCCAACGTAATGGAGGGCGAGACCACCTGTTAATGTATGGTGAAACCTCAACTCCCGTTTACCAACGCATTATGACGCCTGAGGATGGTCTTCGTCCACAGCTCATCAACCTATATGCTTGCCGCCGAGTGCTTATAGAAGACGTAACATTACTTAATTCACCTTTCTGGGTTATACATCCCCTGTTTTGCGAAAGTCTGACTGTGAAAGGTGTACACATTTACAACCGTGGTCCCAACGGCGACGGCTGCGATCCAGAATCGTGCAAAAACGTACTCATTGAAGACTGCATTTTCGACACAGGTGATGACTGCATTGCCATCAAGTCTGGACGTAACCAAGACGGACGCCGCTGGAACATCCCCAGCGAGAACATCATCGTACGCAACTGTCTGATGAAGAACGGACACGGAGGTGTAGTGATAGGTAGCGAAATTTCTGGCGGTTACCGTAACTTATACGTAGAAAACTGCCGCATGGACAGTCCTGACTTGGACCGCGTCATCCGTATTAAGACCAGCACCTGCCGCGGTGGACTAATTGAAAACATCTTCGTACGCAACATCACCGTCGGCCAATGTCGCGAAGCTGTACTACGCATCAACTTGCAATACGAAAACCGCGAACGCTGCCAACGCGGCTACGACCCTGTGGTACGTAACGTGCACCTGAAAAACATTACCTGCCAAAAAAGCGAATTTGGTGTGCTTATCATCGGTCTGGATGACGACAAACACGTCAGCAACATCAGCGTAGAAGACAGTCGCTTTGACAACGTAAGCCGAGGTGGTAACGACATCCAGGGTGTCCATGACATAACATTTAAGAATTGCTACATTAACGGACAACTTGTCAAATAGGAATCAACTATTTTCATAATCCACACCCGAAGTTCGGACAAAATGATATTATCCGTGAACTTCGGGTGTCTTTTTTCCTGGCAGTTTTTACATTTTTATATCCGAAGATGCAACTCGTCCGAGATAAAAGGTTATCTTTGTACGTCCAAAAGTGATAAATATGGAAAAACTGGATACCATAAAAGAACTAATCAGCCGGGGAGAAACAGAATTGGCCATTAAGGAACTGGACCTTTTTCTCCAGACTTCCACCGAACACTTGGATCAGGCCTATTACCTCTGCGGAAATGCTTGGCGCAAACAGGCTAATTGGCAGCAGGCGCTGAACAATTACCAACGCGCAATGGACATCAATCCCGAAAGTCCAGCCAAAAACGCATACGCGATGGTAATGGACATTCTGAACTTCTACAATAAGGACATGTATAATCAATAAATCAAAGGAACGTATATTATGGCAAAAATCAAAGGAGCAATTGTTGTGGACACTGAACGTTGTAAAGGTTGCAACCTCTGTGTCGTGGCTTGTCCCCTCCACGTGATAGCCCTCACCAAGGAGGTGAACATCAAAGGATATAATTACGCACACCAGATACTGGAGAACACCTGCAATGGTTGTGCATCATGCGCCACCGTCTGCCCTGACGGTTGCATTTCAGTCTATAAAGTCAAAGTCGAATAAAAACAAGTAAGCATATGGCAGAAGAAGTAGTATTAATGAAAGGTAACGAAGCCATCGCCCACGCCGCCATCCGCTGTGGAGCCGACGGATATTTCGGTTACCCGATTACTCCCCAATCGGAAGTATTGGAAACGCTGGCCGAGCTGAAGCCCTGGGAAACCACGGGCATGGTAGTGCTGCAGGCCGAAAGCGAAGTGGCTGCAATCAATATGGTGTACGGCGGCGCCGGAAGCGGAAAGATGGTTATGACATCATCATCCAGCCCTGGTGTCAGTCTGAAGCAGGAAGGTATCTCCTATCTGGCAGGTGCCGAACTGCCCTGCCTTATTGTGAATGTCATGCGCGGCGGCCCCGGCCTAGGTACCATCCAGCCCAGCCAGGCAGACTATTTCCAGACCGTAAAAGGTGGAGGACACGGCGACTATCGCCTCATCGCACTGGCTCCGGCATCAGTACAGGAAATGGCAGATTTTGTAGGCCTGGCCTTTGAACTTGCCTTCAAATATCGCAATCCGGCTATTATTTTGGCCGATGGTGTCATCGGACAGATGATGGAAAAGGTGGTATTACCGCCTGCCAAGCCACGGCGTACAGAAGCCGAAGTTATTGCTCAGTGCCCTTGGGCCACCACCGGCAAAGCCAACGGTCGCAAACCTAACATCATTACCTCACTCGAACTGAAACCAGAAGAAATGGAGAAAAACAACATCCGTTTCCAGGCCAAGTATCGCCAGATAGAGGAAAACGAAGTTCGTTTCGAAGAAATCAACTGCGAAGATGCCGACTATCTCATTGTAGCTTTCGGTTCTATGGCCCGCATCGGACAGAAAGCAATGGAACTAGCTCGTGAAGAAGGAATCAAGGTGGGTATTCTACGTCCCATTACCCTCTGGCCCTTCCCCAAGAAAGCCATTGAGGCCTATGCAGACAAAGTCAAAGGCATGCTGGTAACCGAGCTGAATGCCGGACAAATGATCGAAGATGTCCGTTTGGCTGTCAACGGCAAAGTACGTGTTGAACACTTCGGCCGCCTCGGAGGTATTGTTCCCGACCCCGATGAAATCGTGGCCGCCCTAAAAGAAAAGATTATCGTCAATGAATAACGTATTTGCCCGATGGAAACGGATAAAATAAGAAACGTACTGAACATCATCTTCCTTGTACTGGCCGTAGCCGCCGTCGCCACCTATTTTCTGGTGGACGACTTCATGACATTCGTTTACGTCTGCGCAGCAGCCATCTTCTTCAAGGTGATGGAGTTCTTCATACGATTTAGCAACAGATAAGGAGGAGTAATTATGACAAAAGAAGATATCATCAAACCCGAAAACCTGGTTTACAAGAAACCAACATTGATGAACGACAATCCGATGCACTATTGTCCGGGCTGTAGTCATGGTGTAGTACACAAACTCATCGCCGAAGTCATTGAGGAAATGGGTATGGAAGACAAAGCCATCGGTATCTCGCCTGTAGGATGTGCCGTCTTCATCTACAACTATCTGGACATCGACTGGCAGGAAGCTGCTCATGGACGTGCGCCTGCCCTGGCCACTGCCATCAAACGCCTTTGGCCGGACCGACTTGTTTTCACCTATCAAGGTGATGGCGATTTGGCCTGCATCGGTACAGCAGAAACCATTCACGCACTGAACCGTGGCGAGAACATTACCATCATCTTTATTAACAATGCCATTTATGGCATGACTGGCGGACAGATGGCTCCCACTACACTGGTAGGTATGAAGACTGCCACTTGTCCCTATGGACGTGATGTACATTTGCATGGCTACCCATTGAAGATGGCCGATATAGCTGCTCAATTGGAAGGTACCGCTTATGTCACCCGTCAAAGCGTACAGTCCGTACCTGCCATCCGTAAGGCCAAGAAAGCCATCCGCAAGGCATTCGAAAATTCCATGGCAGGCAAGGGTAGCAATCTGGTGGAAATCGTCTCCACCTGCAATTCGGGCTGGAAGATGACACCCGCAGCAGCCAACAAATGGATGGAAGAGAACATGTTCCCCTTCTATCCGCTCGGCGACTTAAAAGACAAATAACCCATTTAGCACATTTATTCTTATGAAAGAAGAAATAATTATAGCAGGATTCGGCGGACAAGGCGTACTATCCATGGGAAAAATTCTGGCTTATTCCGGACTGATGGAAGGTAAAGAAGTGACTTGGATGCCTGCCTATGGTCCCGAACAACGAGGTGGAACGGCCAATGTAACCGTCATCGTCAGCGATGAGAAGATATCATCTCCCATCCTTAGCAAATACGACGCAGCCATTATCCTCAATCAGCCTTCGTTGGAGAAGTTTGAAAGCAAAGTGAAACCGGGTGGTGTACTCATCTACGACGGCTATGGTATCATTAATCCGCCTACCCGTAAGGATATCCATATTTACCGCATTGATGCTATGGATGCCGCCAACGAGATGAGCAATGCCAAAGCATTCAATATGATTGTATTGGGCGGACTCCTCAAAATCAAACCAATGGTTACGCTGGAAAACGTCATCAAAGGATTGAAGAAAACCCTGCCCGAACGCCATCACCATCTCATCCCGATGAACGAGGAAGCTATCAAGCGGGGAATGGAACTGATTAAAGAAGTTTAAGACTCATCCAGACACGGACGGTACAGAATTGAGAGACACCCCAATTCGTTACCGTCCGTGTTTGTTCATATCTCATCTATGCCTGTCCTCTCCTACACCATCTCCGAAACAGCCCCTTATATCAACTGGATCTATTTCTTTCACGCTTGGGGCTTCCAACCTAAATTTGCCACCATCGCCGATTTGCATGGGTGCGATTCATGCCGTGCCCTATGGTTGGCCCGTTTTCCCGAAACCGACCGTACCAAAGCTGCTGAAGCTATGCAACTTTTCAAGGAAGCACAGCGCATGCTCCCTCGTCTAGAGAATATGTTGCACGTACGGTGTCTCTTCCGCCTGTGCCGTGCCAATGCCCATAATGATGATTTGTTGTTGGACGATGTCACCTTTCCATTGCTCCGTCAACAGACTTCGACATCCCAGGGCCCCTATCTCTGCTTAAGCGATTTTGTTCGCCCACTCTCGTCAGGTATAGCCGATACAGTAGGCGTATTTGCTTCAACGGTAACTGGAGACACTGATTTCCTCCAGCCCGACGATCCCTACCAGCACCTCCTAATTCAAACTCTTGCCGACCGCTTGGCCGAAGCCGCTACGGAAAAGATGCATGAATATGTACGCAAAATAGCCTGGGGCTATGTACCCAACGAAGCATTGTCCATAACCGAGCTCCTGCAAGAGAAGTTCCAGGGCATACGTCCTGCTGTAGGTTATCCTTCGTTGCCCGATCAGTCGGTCAATTTCCTCATCGACCAGTTACTCGACCTCAAACAAATCGGTATTGCCCTCACTGCAAACGGAGCCATGCACCCCCATGCTTCGGTTAGCGGACTGATGCTGGCCCACCCTGCCGCCCGTTACTTCTCCGTAGGCCGTATCGGCAAGGACCAACTGGAAAATTATGCCCACCGACGAGGAATACCAACAGAGCAAATGCAGAAATTTTTAGCCGCTAATCTGGAATAATGTGATTTTCCAATTCCTCCATACGACCAATAATCATAAAAAGCCACCCCACAAGAATTATGGATAATACGGAACAAGAGTTCGTCGCTTTAATTAAAGAATATGAACGCGTCATCTATAAAGTGTGCTATTTATATGCCACTCCCAATGCGCCGCTCAGCGATCTCTATCAAGAGGTGGTACTGAATTTGTGGAAAGCTTTTCCCAAATTCCGACGTGAATGCAAAGTGTCCACATGGATTTATCGCATCTCTCTGAACACCTGTATCAGTTTTATGCGAAAAGAAAAGAACATTCCGGAAATTGTTTCGCTGACACCTGCCGAAGCCGACCGCAGCGAGGAATGGGACGAGACACAAGCCATGCTACGCCAACTGTATCGCATGATAAACCGGCTGGGACAATTGGAGAAATCCATTATCCTCCTCTATCTTGAGGAGAAGAGCTACGAGGAAATCAGCGAGATTACCGGATTGACCGTGACGAACGTAGCTACAAAGCTGAACCGCATCAAGGAGAAATTGAGAAAAATGAAGAAGGAGGAATGATATGGAACTGGAGGATCTGAAGAAATCGTGGCAGACGCTAGATGAGCATCTGCAAAAGCAGGATATTACCACTGAAGAACAGGTAGCAAGGCTTATCGCCTGCTACAAACAAAAAACGAAACGAAGACTGGGCAGCCTTATGAGCCTGCAACGGGCTTCGCTCTGCATTGGACTGCTCATCCTGATAGCTATTGGAACCATCTGTCTGCTACTCCCTTCCTGGATTGAAGATACAGACACACGTACCAAGCTACAAGCTGTACTCATTTTCCTGGCAATAACACTAATAGGAGGAGGTGGATGGGACTGGCGTACCTACCGCTACATGCAGCAGATACGCGTTGACCTTCTGCCTATCGCCGAAGTGAGCCGCCGCATCGTCAGATTACGGCTATGGACCCGTCAGGAGGTAACTGCAATCAGCCTCTGGGTATTGCTCTTCGGAGGTATCTATTATTGGGCCATGGAGTTCTATCATCTGCCGGCCCTCATACAGGCAGTCATTGTCGGCGTCTTCATACTATTTGAGGCCGCTGTCATCTGGCTGCTCTACCAGCACCTCATCTACAAGAACTTGAATCAAATCAAAAAAGACATTGAAGACTTGAAAGACGTATGCACCGAATCACATTAATTCTGCTCCTGGCCCTGCTTCTGCCTGACCTGTATATCTATCTGGTGTACATCGTGCGGCAGACGAAAAACTTTGCGTGGCGTGCGGCTTACTGGTTGCCCTCCACTGTGCTAGTCCTGCTGTACATGTACCTCATCTACTTGACGGGTGACAATGCCATGGCCCACCATCCGCAAGCCATCGGTCGCCTGGCCATTGCTGTCATGGCCCTGGCCGTACCTAAAATTCTGTTCATGTGCTGCTCACTAATCGGCATCCTGTGCCGCGGACTGGGACGTTGTCTGTCGGCCATCGTACTGCACACGCCGTTCCGCAATCCGCAAGCACCTTTTATCGTACACCGCACACCGTTCACCATCTTGGGATTACTCTTGGGAATCGTGAGCTTCGCCAATGTGATTTATGGCGCCACGGCAGGCATCACGCGCTTTGAAGTGAAGGAAGTGACCTACGAATCAGATCGCCTGCCAGAAAGTTTCGACGGTTATCGCATCGTCCAACTATCGGATATCCATATCGGCAGCTGGCAGGGACGCTCCAAGGCCATAAAGAAACTGGTGGGGCTGACCAATAACCAAAAAGCCGACCTTATAGTTTTTACGGGTGACCTGGTGAACCAACAGAGCCACGAACTGGATGCTTTCCGGTCAATCTTGTCACGTTTGGAAGCACCCGACGGTATTTATTCTGTACTGGGTAACCATGACTACGGCACCTACTATCACTGGAAAAACAGCCGCGAAGAGGCTGACAATCTGCAATATCTGCGGGACACACAACGGGCCATGGGATGGCAGCTGCTGGACAACAGCCACGTCATCCTGCACCACCACGGTGACAGCATCGCCCTCATCGGCGTGGAGAACGACGGCGAACCTCCCTTCCCCCAGCATGCCGACTTGGCTCAAGCTACCGAAGGTACAGAAGAAATGTTCAGCATCCTGCTAAGCCATAATCCTACACACTGGCGACGCGAAGTACTGCCCGAATCGAACATTGACCTGATGCTGGCCGGACATACACACGCCATGCAGATGACCTTCTTTGGTCGCTCGCTTTCGTCGCTGAAGTATCCCGAATGGTCGGGCATGTACTATGAAGGTCCGCGGGCACTTTACGTCAACGTGGGTATCGGCTATGTCGGACTTCCCTTCCGCTTCGGTGCCTGGCCCGAGATTACCGTCATCACACTGAAGAAGAAAAGATAATAAAGGTACGCGGACGACACAGACAGTTACGGACCAACGCGGAAACAAGACAGGAGACGATTCGGTATAATCTAATTGAAAATTCGATTTTCATTTGTTTCCGCCCTCGCCTTTGACTTATTTTGGAAAATAGATTATTCAAATAATGCAATTTTACAGTCTATGAATATCTGTTCTTGTAAATGTAGTCGTATATTTTATTATGGACTAATGGTCGGTGTAGCAATTGGAATATTTATAGTGTCGTATTTTCTTATATGAATGTCCGCATGTTACCAAATTAGCAAAGTTTAAACTGCCAAGTTGCTCCACATCCATGT
>DXAV01000025.1 GCA_019116805.1 Candidatus Bacteroides merdavium
AAAATGAACGGATATGCGGTGTATATGAACTACCAGTTCATGCACTTCAGTGTGAAGGCCGAGCCGGCCGCCCTCCTGTCGGTCGGGGTCGAAGTGGGCGGTGAACAGATGAATCTGGAAGACGTGGCCGATGTGGCGTTAGCCCGGGACGATCAGTTCGCCTTGATTCCCAAGGAGCAGGATTACCTGTTTGCCATCTGTAAGGCTGTGGCCCAGGCACATCCCGACTATAAGATCAAACAGAAACCGATGAACGGGGGCGGCGAGGAAAGCGGAGAGGAGGAATCCTCGGACGGAGAAGAGGATCGGTATGTCCTGTGCACGATGCCCGAAGTGAACGACGACCGGCACGATGCGGGCATGGATTACGTGAAGACCATTTACGGGGAAATGACGGGCAAGGTGGATGCGGTAAATGCCGCGTATGGCGTGAAGATCGCCAAGCAACTGGCCGGTGCCAAGCCCGAGGAGATGGACGAGGCAAAGGAAGAACTCCAGAAGGTGTATGACCAAATGAAGGATATATGCAAGTCCTATCGCGAGGAGAAGGAAAAGCAGATAGAGGAGGCTTATCAGGACTACCTGAAGAAGAAGGCCGAGGCCGAGCAGGCCGAGAGTGAGCGTCAGGCCGCGCGCGGCGAAGACAAAGGCTCGAAGTTAGACCTGAGCCAGTTCACCGGCGAAGAATAAAGGTGCCTGGCCTGTAACGGCGGGCAGGGGATTATTTCCCCTGCGAGTCGCACGTATGGCCGGGCATGTTGATGGAGATGCTGCCGCCGTAGGCACACATCAGCTTGCAGTTGTCCAGCAGGGCCGGCATGTTGGTGATCAGTTGCTTGCCGCCCGGCGCCCAGGGAGCCACGATTACCGGTATGCAGGGCATGGGCGTCAGGACTCCCATCGCGGCCGAGGTGGCGGAGGCCACCGTGGGGTTGCTCAGTGACTGGCACATGCCGAAGGGCAGGATGTTGACCATCGGGGCGAAGTCCATGATGGTGGCTTTCGGCTTGTTCTGGATCATCGGTCGCAGGGGGACCGTTACCATCAGCGAGGAGGGAGCCATGCCGAACGTGCACTTCAGCGTGGCGCCCATGCAAACATATTTTGCCATAATCTTTCTGTTTTTATCCGTTGTTCGATTTCAGTTCTTCTTCACTCAGTTTCGCGCCCAGCTTGGCGGTGGACGGCGCGCCGGGCACGGAGACGCCTTCGGTGGTGTAGGGGGTCTTGAACGACGAATCCACCTTCAGGTTCTTCATCTCGACTGTTCCGGCGGTGACGTCGGACTTGAACGTCGTCTTGCCTTGCGAGGTCATCTCGCCGTAGAGGGTGGTCTTGCTGCCGGAGAGCGCGGCGTCGCCGCCGCTCAGTTGCAGGATGGCCTTGCCGTCCTGTTGCAGCTCGACGGTAGTGTCGCCGAAGAGGCCCACCTTGTCCGAGGCCACCTGCACACTCTTGCTCCGCGCCTTCTTGTCCCTTGCTCCCGCATAGACTTTTTCTGCCAGCAGGAGCAGGCTGCTGCCTGCGGCCAGTTCCTTGTCGGTGCGCTTCTCCTTATCCACGTCCATTGCCTTCACTTCCACCGTCTTGGCGTTGGCGGCAATCGTTCCGGTAGCCTTGCCTTCGGTGTCGGTGGCGTTGAGGTTGATTTTCTCGGCGCGCAGGGTGAACGAGCCTTCTTGGGTCAGGCTCTTTTCTTCGGTCTTGTCGTCCTTCGTCTCGTAGTCCACGGCTTCTACTTGGATTGCCTTCGAGACGACGCGTACGCTGCCTTCAGCCGGCAGGTCGGTGCTCGAGTCGGACACCTTGGGGTTGGCGGTATTGATTTCCACGTCCTGCGAGCCCATATAGATGCCGCTGCCCTTGATCAGGGCACCGTCGTTGCCGTAGGAGGTAAGGCTGATTTCCTTGCCTGCCAGTCCGATGCCCGCGCCGTCGTTGGTGCGCAGGTTGCCGTCGCCGTCGGTCGAGGTGAGGCTGATGCTTTCGGAGCGGAGCGAGATGAAGGTATCGGTACTTTTCTCTTTGAACGAAGAATGCAACTGGCCTGCCGCCTCTTTCTGCTCCTTGATGCTGTTCAATTGGCGGTTCGCCTCGGCAAGGCGGGAGAGGACGTTGAAGTAACGAGTCATCGAGGTGTAGAGCGTAAATGAAACATGTTGGAACTCTTCCTGTAGTTCGTCAATGTCAAGAAAATTAGTACGGGTACTTATGTCATCTGCGTTCATGGTGTTTTTCTCTGCTATAGAATTTAATTGGGTGATGAGGGACGAAGTTTCAGACTTGGCGTTGTTCATTTCTTTTGTAAGGTCGCTGATGATTGTCTTTAAACTTTTCTCCTGATTTTCCAATTGCTTCTTCAGTGTCTCGCAGGGTTTGGTGGCATTGATGCCAATTTGACCATCGGTTGAAAGAAAAATCCCCTTGCTGTGTCTCGGTGCTCCCGTCGGAAAGAAGTCTTCTGCCGTTTCCCCTCGCAGGGTGATGCTTTGGGCTTGAGAAACGATTTCGGAAGTCGGCTTGACTACACTTTCCATTCCGTCCGAACCGGGATCTACGGCAATTTGCTGGATGCTTGCTGCCCGGCTGACAATAGTTCCGATTCCTGTTGTGCCACTTCCGACACCTTCCAGGTTGATTTGGTTAGCTCGGATAGTGACTTGCGAGCAACCGTTCCATAAGGTCCCGCTTTTGTCCACGTTCCCGATTATGATTTCCGGAGCGGATATGATGACCCGGTTGTTGTCGCGGATATATTGTCCTTGATCCAGGCGGTTGATGATTTCTGCTTTCATTTGCTGGATTTCGCTTTTCTGTTTGCGGATTTCTTCCAGATCTTTTTCCACGCTCTTTTGGAAATCTTCTAAAGCGGTTTGCCAGTTAGTGAATTGTGCTGCTATAATATCCATATGCTGTTTTTTTTAATCTACTTTGTTGATAAGAAGTCTTTTAAGTCTTTAATTTTTAATACATTTTCATATTCTTCTATACCATTATTTGTAAAATGTAGAACTTTTCCTTTTTCTTTTGAAAAAAGGATCTCTCCCCCCTGGGTATTATCCCATGTATATTGATCCATTAATTCGTAAATGTTATAGGCCTTCATGGCAGTGTCCCCAAATAATTTTCTGCTTTCCCGATTTCCTTCTTGTAGTTTAAGGGTAATTCCATCAACGTAATCTTGCCAATCTTGCTGCTGAGAGAAATCTGCATCTTGTCGTGGGGCTATATTTTGGAAGGTTATATATTGGGACGCAAGATTCGTAGTTGCTTTTACTAATATTTTAGACAAGATATTTCGTCTTGCTCCTACATCTATTGTTTTTCCCTCTATTGTTTGTGCTGGGTCGTTTGCTATATTGTTTTGTCTATTTTTATGGATACTTACGGGATTCATAATATCATCAATCGCCGTTCGTATTGTTTGAGTAATAAGATCCTTGTATTTTTTAGGTACTGTACTAATTTTATCGTTCCAAACAGTATTAAGTTTACAGCCTGTGACGGCTTCGTATATTTCTTGACCAAAACTGTTTAGTTGGGATATTATTTGCGGATCGATTGGTTGAGGTGAATTTAAGTCGTTCGCATTTATAACAGTATATGGTGTATCCCCTATTGCTTCGGTTATAACCGTGTCTGCGTCTTTTAAATTTCGTTGTATCTGTGCATCCAGCTGTCCAAACGATGCAGAATAAACAGCTTTTTTTTCTACGATTTTTTTAGAGGCATCTTTGTGTTCTTTAAATAGAGCTTCAATAAAGCTATTTAAGTTTGTGACAGCCTGATATACATCATCAGTAATGAAATATTCTGATAAAATTTCTTTCCCATGGTGTGAGAATGCGCTTCTTAACCCTGTGGCAGCGAAATCCAGTGCTTCCCCTTTCTTGCTCCAGCGGTACTTGATGACATTTCTTCCTAATATATCTGCTTTCCCTTTACCTGCTTCAATGCATAAGTATCGGTGGGACTTGATAAGCATTGTACCACCAATCGGGCGTAAGAAAGTTTCCATGATGGTTCGTATCAGCTTCATGTCAACAGGCTGAAGTATTGTTCCAAATACAAGATTTCCGAGACCTTGCTCAATCGCCATGTCTATATTTGTTTCCCTATCTTCACCAAAAGGCCAAAAAGCTGAATCAATATTGTTTCCGGAGGAAATGGACAGGTTATTACCCGCCACGATATCGATGTTCTTCCCTTCGATGCGGACATTCCCGTTGGGCGCACTGATGGTGATGCCCGTAAAGGCATTGATATCTACTTTGCCCAAAGGGCTGTCGATGGAGATGGCACGTTTGTCCGACGACATGGATATGGAGTAGAGCCCGTGTTCGTCTGTAAGCTCGATGCCTCCCGCCGCTTTCTTGTTGTAGTCCGGAAGCTCTCCATTAAAAACAGTTGGAGCAAAACTACTAAGAGTTTTCCACGCGGGGATGAGTCCATTGAAGACATTCGTAGTGGCAGGAGGGTCGGAGAAGATGATGGAATGACCGTTTACGGACGAAATGACACGAGCTTTGTCCCGTTTGAAAGCGTATGGAACCGTTGATTCGTCTTCTTCTGCTGCTCTTGTATAGAGCATGCCTTCTACGTAAGGCTTCTCAATATTCCCGTTCTCGTAGTTGATAATGGCTTCGTCGCCTATCTGGGGAAGGAAGTTGAAGCCGCTGCCGTCCGAAGCCATGGGCAGGGCAATGCGGATCCACGGCGTAGGGTCTTCCGTTTGGCCTTGCCACGGATAGCGTACCCTTACACGATTCATTTTCAAGGGATCCGTATTGTGTGTGATGAAGGCCCGTTGGGCTTTGGCCTCACGGATGGGGCCGACAGGAGCGGCAGGGGGGAATACGAACTCGTTTTCCTTGTATGGGATGGCCTCGATGTCGAGAGTCTCCGCATCGCTGCTGGCGCATCCGTTCATCTGGACAACGATGTATTGTTGCCCATCCAGTTCTATCAGGCTGCCCAGCGAGAGGGGGTAGAAATGGTCGCCCAATGCAATTTGGATGCGTGACCGTTCATTCGTTTCTATTCCCTTGCGGACAGTTTCATAAAATTCCAGACTGAAGGTTACGTAGCTGCTCAAAGTGGTGTTTTTATTCTCCTCTGATGTACTGAACGGATGGATGTGATCGCCGTTTTTTCTTTCTTCTTTGTAAATATCATTTTCATTGTTGAAATATTCTTTTTCATAGTTGTCATTAGCATCTCCAGCCAAGACTTTACTGCTCGTACTGGTTGCTGCAGTACTGGATAATACATTTATGATAGCCTCTGCTATGTTGGTCGAATTAACAATATCCGTAAAAACGTTGATAAGGTAACATCCCGGCCATAGGGCAAAATCTGTCCATTTGGTGTATTTGTCTTTAGGAGGAAGGGAAACCAAGTTTTCATCGGAAGCCAAGTGGGAATCCTGACGCAACGTAATCTCTCTGGTGGTTTCGTACTCGCTCCTCTTGACTGTAATGCTTTCTTCTTTCGGCTTTCCATTACCGTCCTTTCCACTCCCTTCATAACTGATTGTCAGATTTATACCGTCGTCAATGATAATCTTGGCGTTTGTATATTTCTTTGTTAATTTCGCCGTATCAAGCGGCAAAAAAGGAAAGTCCTTTATCGCTCTATCAGGATAATTATGATGGCTGTTTACGATGTAACTCTCTTTCCACGCAGTAGTTGTTTCATCAGAAAAATTGACGGAAACATATTCGTTAATAGCCGTTGTGACTGTTTTATATTCTTTGTCTTGCCCTTTTTTTTGTATTTCTTTTTTCCAACCGATATTAAAATGCCCTTTTTCATAATAAAGAAATTCTCCGCACCGGTTACTGACTCTGACCAGAAAATCGAAGAAACTTTCGTTGTATTGCACGAGATAGGGTTGGATGAACTCAGCATAATCATTGTTTGTGATGTAGGTCAAATAGTGAGCATTTAGTAAAATGAATGCTTCATTTTCTTTTTTTTGGAGTTCAGCTATTTTATTTGTTCGTGCATTTTCTTTTTCTGTTGTATCCTTATTGTCGGCCTTAAGGTCGTCTATCTCTTTTTTCAGTTCATTTATATCTTTCTTTATGTTGTTAATATCCTTTATGTTTTGCTGGGTTGACTTAAGAGCTGTCGTTAATACTTGTGGAATATTATTGGGCCAAGTAGTATTGGAAATAATATCTGAGATCAGTTTTTTGCCGGTATAGGCTTTGCAATAGGTGTCCAATGTGAGGTATTTGAGGGGGTCGTAGGCTTGGAACGTAGCATAATAAACGTTTCCTTTTTTCTCGATTTGTATGCCGAAAATGTAATAGTCTTTTGCAATGCTGTTTTCCTGATTGTCGGCTTTGGCTGTTAATTCGACTTTTTTCCCTTTGAATGTGCTGTAAATGGCATTAACGCCGCTACACCCTGATATTTGTAACTTGAAGATAAGTTCTCCCGGTTTGTATATGGCTTTCGAGTAGCTCAAATTTTGGAGCGTGAAAGTCCATGTAGTATTCTCTATGGTTGTAGATCCTGTTGAATGTCCATTGTTTGAGTTGTAACTCAGTTCGATGTTTTTATTTTCTTGAGGAACGTCGTAGATTTTTAAAGTATAGGAGGCCATGATGTATAGCTGTTAGGGTTAGAAATTGATATACAGTGTCTTTTGGTAGCTGTCGCTGCCGATGTAGGTAATTGATTGGGTCAGCAACTTGATGCTGGTCATCATCATATCGGCGGTTTTTTCCCCTTCTTCGGAAGGGAATACTGCCGGTTCGGGACGGGAAATTCCGAAGGCCTCGTCCACGCTGATGGCATAGCCGGTCACGACCAGTCCGCTGTCATAGTCGTCCAACGTGTTTTCTCCATATTCGTCCGTACGAAAGGTCGCGTTGAAAACGATCGAGAAGCACGACTCGGTATGCTCGTTCAGCCGTTTGTATATTTCTTTCAGGTAACCGTCCGGCAAGGATTTGATTTGGAGTTGCAGGATAGTAGTCTGGGTAGGGCCGTAAGGCATCCCCCTGTCATTTCTTTTTCTGACGCATTCATAGTGGAATTGCTGCAGTGTGAAGCCTTGTTCCCTTTTGACCCTCGTCTCATGAATGTTGTCGAAAAAGAGGGTGGCCTTGAGGTAGTTTGAGATATTTTGCATAGAAGGTTTTAATTTGAGGGGTTCGCTTTATTGGAATTCAGTCTCGTCAATTTCCAGCTTCTTCACCATAATGCCCAGTTTGAGCTGATGGCGGTTGGTGTCGCTGATGTCGTATGTTTCGTCCATCGAAAAGCATTTGGCATCCTCAAACTTGAAGGTTCGTTCCGTTATGTCGTACTTGGCGGACTGGTTGGCCAGATCGATCACGACTTTACCGGACAGCGAAGTCTGGTCGATGTACCACTCAAACAGCATGAGGTCGTCTTTGTTGGGGGCAATGACCGACAGGATGAGCTGGTCGCACCGTGGATTGCTGTCGGGCGTATAGGAATTGTGATGCCTCGATACCTTGACCTGGCATTGGATTACCTGATACGCGTTGGTATAGGTGCCGGAGGCGTTATCCCCCAAATAGAGGTTCGCAAATAAGGACATAACAGGAGGTTTATTGGTTCGTATGTGTTTTAACTTTACTTCCCCGGCAAGCAAATGGTTTGCCGGGGAAGTGGTAGAATGCCGCATGAGGCGGAAACAAGCTTTATTTCCAAGGATTCTGGAAGTCAACGGGACCGTTTTTCAGTTCCTGGCAAACGATTTGCAGTTGCTCGAAGTGCTCTTCGCCGTCTTCCCATTTTTCCAGGTAGTGCACGCAATAGCATCCGGTACCTTCCAGTTCCTTCATGGTAGAACCGTCGATGGTGTTGTAGAAGGTAATCTTGATGTCGCGCGGATCGTTCGGTGACAACATCCATTGCAACAGCTGGTTGTTGCCGTCGTTCATTGCCTTGACACGGATGTCGATGCGGCCGCCTCTGGGAATGCCGGAGATCTGGCCTTCACGGTCGGTCGTCTGTGAGAAAGTGTAGTCGATCATCATGACTTCACGGGTTTCGAAACCGTTTACCGATAATTGTACCGGGGTTATATTTTCTGCCATAGTGTTTCTTTTTGAGGGTTAGACATCATGTTCTGAACTTAAGCCCAGTCATTTTCGAATACGACAGACTCGAATTCAATCTTCTGACACGTAATCTCGATTTCTTCAAAATGGCCTTTTTTGTCTTCCCATTTTTCTTCGAAGTTTACGCAATAACCGTTGGTGAACTTGATTGTCTTCATGTTCTTACCGGTTTTGGTTTCCAGAAAAGTAATCGTGCCGTTTTTCGGCAGATTACGTTCAATCATCCATGCCAGCAGGTCGGGAGTACCGTCGTTGAGTGCTTTCACACGGATGTTGATTTTGCCACCACGGGGAATACCCGACATTTGGCCTTCTACATCGGTTGCCTGGTCAAATTCGTACTTGACCATCATGACTTCGCGTTCCTTATAGCCGTCAACTTCTAATTTAACTGGTGTCTTTGCCATAATTTTACGTTTTTGAGGTTAAAAAAATGATTACTTTATGCCATTTGAGCATCTTTGTCTTTCTTATCAGCGGAAACCTTGATAATGAAATTCTTAGCCGAATAGAACGGAGTCAGGCTGATGTCGCATGTGATGCGCTTGGTCACCGGATCCTGGGTCGGTTCCTTAATTTCATAGTTCTGGAACAGGTTGCCGTAGCCCTTGTAGTCGTTCAGGAAGGCCTGGATTTTAGCTTTCAGGTTCTTGGGCGAGTTGTAGGGATCCCAGTTTTCGAGCGCCACTTCGTGTACGTAGTTCATCAATACTTTCTTGACCCAGTCGAATACGCGGACAATGGGGTATTCTTTCATGGCGGTGTTGTCGCCGTTGTAGAGGGTTGTATTGTTGAACGCCATGACACGTCCTTCGGAGTAAACCATGGGGATGACCTGATTGTCCATCAGGGCCGCAATCTCGGACTTCAGTAAGTCCAGCTTGACACCCTTCACGCCATCGAGCGTACCATACTTTTTGCCACCGGCTCCTTGTGCCATGTTGGCACTTTCATCATACAGCTTCCCTGCCAGTGCGCCAGAACTGCAAATGTAGAACGCGGGGCTGTCTTTCTCGTCTTCGGACAATTTCTCGGAGTCGCGTCCGACCAGCCAGTTGGCGGTCATGATGACGTTCTGCAACTCGATGTCGCTGTCGCGGTAGCCTTCCGTGTTGGCCTGCAGGTCGTCGAACGAATACTCGTCGGCGTGGTCCGTAATCAGCATGACTTTATACTTGAAGGCGATCTTGGCCCATTGCAGCAACGTCGGTTTGTCCTGGAATACGTTGCCGGGAACCACCATCAGGCTGTAGCAGTCTTTCAGGCTCAGGCGGTCGAAGCCGTTGCGCAGCAGGTTGTCCACTTCTTGGGCGAAGCCGGAGTCGCTGTCGGCGATGTCGTCCTTATATACGTTGATGATACGCAGGTTCTTCACCTTGTCCGTGTTGGCGGTCTTGAAGAAGCTGTCGAGGGCGCGGTAGGAGCGTTCCAGGTTGGCCGTTGCAAAAAGGGCGTCGGTTACACCCTGACTGAGCACCTTGGTGTATTTGTCTTCTTTTGCCTTGCAGGCGTCCACAAATTCGCTGGCGCTTTCGTGGCCTTCGTCCAGGATTTCGAGCCAGCCTTTGATGTCGTTGATCAGGTTCTCACGCTTGTCCTGGAAGCGCTTGTCCGACAGGAATACGGCTTTGGCGGCCTTGCGTGCAGGGTTCAGGTTATCAGCGTCGGGCATGAAGCCGCGGATGGCGTTGAAACCTCCGAATGCGGATAACAGTTGGGATACATCTTTCGACGGGGCCGATTGCTGGGTCTGCTTTACTTCGCCGGCACCCTGTGATGCGGTATTGCTTTTTTGTAATTCTGCTTCTGGCATAACATTATTTATTTAGCGGTTATTTATTATTTTCCAATTCTGCGAGCATGGCCTGGAGCATCTCTTTCAGTTCTTCCTTGGCCGTGCTGTCTTTGAGAATGTCTCTCAACTTTCTGTTCTGTTCGATGCTCTTGCGGATTTTGCTGTTGGTGTCTATTTTCTTCTTTACACGCGAAAGGAACTGGCTGTTTTCTACCAATTTACCTTTACCGCCTTGGGCTTCAAAATCGCGGATTTCGCTGAAGTGGAGTACTTCGTTTACCGAACCGCCTTCTTCGTCCACAAAGTCAACTTCGACAGACGGCTTGAAATGGGCAAACGCATCGTTGATGTTTTGGATATTTTCCACAAATTCCGGATTGCCCGGTTCTACGTTCGACGTGTACTGGTCAATCATCAACGTCTTGTTGTTGTCAATGGGGCTGACTTTTGCATTGGATTCTTCATCTGGAGCCATCGAGATGAAATTTTCTTTCATTGCCATAAGTTTCTCGTTTTTTATAGGATTATTATTAACTGAATTTATACATTACTTATTAGAGGGTCACAAATTCCGGTTTCCCATCCTTCATCCGTACTTCAACTGTATCTCCTGATTTTATTTTTCCGGAGATGATCAGCTTGGAAAGCGGATGCCTGAGTTCCTTGCGGATGATGCCGATGACCGGACGGGCGCCGTATTGCGGGTTGAAGCCCATCATGGCGATGTCCCGTTTGGCTTCCGGACTGATGCAGAGCTTGATGTCCTGCTCTTCCAGCAACTTCAGCAGGCCTTTCAGATGTATCTCGAAAATGCGGGTAACGGTCTCTTCGGTAATCGGGGAGAACGGAACAATTTCCGTCAGACGTCCCAGAAATTCGGGCCTGAAATAGTTTTGCATGATGTCCATCAAATCGTTGTTCTGAGGAATGGCACCTTTGTTGAACGAATCGACGATGAACTGGCTGCCGATGTTGGAGGTGAACAGAATCAAGGCGTTCGAGAAATCGCCCACGCGGCCCAGACGGTCGTGCAGCTTGCCTTCGTCCAATATCTGGAGGAACAGGTCGAATACCGACTTGTGCGCTTTCTCAATCTCGTCAAACAATACGACGGAATAAGGCTTCTGGCGGATTTTGTTTACCAGCAAACCGCCTTCTTCATAACCAACGTATCCCGGAGGCGCTCCGTAGAGCAGGGCGACGGAGTGCTCTTCCTTAAATTCTGACATATCAAAGCGAATGAGCGCAGATTCGTCTTCGAACAAAAAAGCGGCCAAGGCTTTGGATAATTCGGTCTTACCGGTTCCGGTTGGTCCGAGGAAGAAGAACGAGCCCATGGGCTGGCCTTTTTTATTCAGGCCTGAACGAGACTCGAACACGGCATCGAGTACAATTTTTACGGCGTGGTCCTGTCCGACTACACGTTTTTTTAACGTAGCTTCGGCATTGATGAGTCGGTCGCGTTCTTTCGACTGGACTTTACCCAAGGGGATGCCGGTCTGCTTGGCTACTACGGCGAACAGGTCGGCACTGTCGAGTTCCGTACGTTTCTGCTGACACATTTGGGAAAGTTGGTCAAGGACTTTCTTCAGGTAATCAATCCGTTCCTGGGCTGTAGCTATCTTGTTGAAATCAACGTCAGCATCCAGTTGGGCCATCAGAATACAACTGATCTGGTTAATCAGTTTGTAGTGCAGCCATTCCAGTTCGGTCATCATCTGGCTGTTCTCCTTGGTTTCGATTTGCTCCGTCAGTTGTGTCAGTTCGGCCTGCAGGCTGGCTATGTCGTTGGCTGACATGTCGTTCATGGTCTTTACCAGCGCCATTGTGCGGTCTATCAGGTCAAAAGCGGAGTCGGGCAAAGCCTTTTCGGTCAGGTAACGTTTGGCTAGTCGGATGGCGTCCACCATGACAGGTTCCTCTATACCCAAGTGGTGGTATTCGGAATACGTGCCTAGCGCACCTTTCAGAATGCGGAGGCACAAATCGGCATTGGGCTCTTCGATCGTAATCTTTTCGAGTTTGGTAACAAATTCCTTGTCCGTTTCGATATTTTTGGTATATCCGTCAATGGACGAGGTGCAGAGCAGCAAAAGATTGCCTTTGTTCAATTCCTGTTTTAAAATGGTGGAAGCTCCATACAGGCTGCTTTGTTTGTCGAACAGCTTGTCGATGGATTCGATAATCAGAATGGCGTTGGGCTGTTCCTTGATTTCCCGCAGCAGGTTCTTGAAGCGGTCTTCCAGTTCTCCTTTATAAGATGCGTCTGCACCAATACTTGCCAAGTCCAGTTCGTAGGCGGAGGCATTGCTTAAAAATGAAGGTACGTGGCCTTCAGAAAGCTGTTTGACGAACGCGTTGATGAGGGACGTTTTTCCTACACCCGATTCGCCTGTTATCAGCAGGTTGGATTTTGTCTTGCGGCCCAGTATTTCGAAGATGACCGATATCTCGTTCTCAAAACCGATGACGGGTGCGATTTTTCCCGCTTTGGCTTCTTCCTTCTTGTCTATACAATACTTATTAATGAGTCCTTTTCCACTGGCTACGGAAGACTGGTTTGTCCTGTCGCCGCTTTCGCCGGCATTAGAAGCGTGTGCCGAAACACCGATTTTTGCTTGTATTTCGGCAACGGTCAATGGCAGAGTTTTCAGTTGCTCGAAGGTAAAACCTACGCCTGGAGTGACTAGAGACGTTAGGATACAGACTGGCTCACATTCGGCCAGCCCGAATTTTTCTTGGTAAACTTCGGCCTCTTCCATGACGGCTTGAGCTTCCTGGGAATATCCCAGATCTCTTTGCGGTCTGGTTGCCCGTGGTGAAAGTTGCATTTGTATGTCAGCCCATTCCTGCAAATAATAGTAATCCTTGTCCAGGTCTGTTTCAATGAAATGAACGAGACCTGTACTCTTGTGAAGTATGGCTTTGAACAAATGGGAGGGATAAATTGCGTCACTGCAATATTCCTCGGCGAAAGAATTCGCAATGTCTCTGATGCTGCTCATTTCTTTTTATATTTTGTAGGTTCGGTAGTCGCTTGTCGTTAAGACGTTTTCGCAAATATAGGAAAAAAAATGAAATGGGCTTTTTATTCAGATGTCTTTTTTGTCGTTTTTTTAGTGTAGTGTGTTACAAAAAAAGACTGCCAAGTGTGGAAGCCACTCGACAGCCTTTGTTTGTAGCGGGACCCGGGATTGAACCGGGGACCTCATGATTATGAATCATGCGCTCTAACCAGCTGAGCTATCCCGCCATCATTTCGCGATTGCGGGTGCAAAGATACGGCTTTTATTTAAATCTCCAAAAGTTTTCTTCCTTTTTTTGTTATTTCTTGTTTTACGTGAGATTTGGACATGAACTTGAAAATGTCTTTTTTTTATAATTGAATTAGGTTTTGAGGGCATGTTGTTTATAATCAGTGGGTTGACTTGGAGTCGTGGTTCCGGTCTGATAAAAATACGAAATAGTTTTTCGTAAATTAGAAATAAAGTTATATCTTGGCGACGCAATTGAACAGAGAAGTCATGGAAAAACAGAAAATACATTTGCAATATCCGTTGAATGCAACTTCCAAAACGATTCTTTGGAATGCAATCAGCACTCCTAGTGGATTAGAAGGGTGGTTTGCGGACAGTGTTCAGTCGGATGATAAGACCGTAACTTTTTATTGGGGAAAAACAGAATCAAGGAGTGCTGAGATTGTTGCGATGCGAGCTTATTCTTTCATCCGTTTTCGATGGACGGATTTAAAAGGGTCGCGGGATTATTTTGAATTTAAAATGTCTAATAGTGAACTTACTAACGATTTTACTCTGGAAATCATTGATTTTGCGGCCGAAAATGAGGTAGATGACGCTCGTGAGTTGTGGAATTCACAAGTGGAAACACTACGCCGGGTATGTGGCTTTTAGTTAACTTTCAATTAAAAATTTCACATACTCTCTTTTTTTGCTACTTTTGTGCCTTCATTGTATGAAATAAGTAACATGCTGCGCATAAAAAAGTTAGATATATTTATCTTGAAGAGTTTCTGCTTGCTGTTTGTCGGAACCTTTTTTATTTGCCTTTTCATATTCATGATGCAATTTCTGTGGAAATATGTAGATGAAATGGTGGGGAAGGGGTTGGAAATGACTGTGTTGGGACAGTTCTTTTTTTATTCGGCATTGACATTGGTTCCGGCATCATTGCCGCTTGCGGTTTTGTTGGCGGCTCTTATTACTTTCGGAAACTTCGGTGAGCGTTTTGAATTGTTGGCCATGAAGGCGGCAGGGATCTCTCTTGTCAAGATTATGAGGCCGTTGATTGTTTTTATAACCTTTATCTGTTGTGTATCCTTTTATTTTCAGAATGTCATCGGTCCCAAGGCACAGACTAAATTGTGGACTTTGCTGATTTCAATGAAGCAGAAATCGCCTGAACTGGATATTCCTGAAGGGGTGTTCTATGATGAAATTGAGGGGTATAATTTATATGTAAAGGAAAAGAACCGTGATACGGGTATGCTTTACGATGTGCTTATCTATAATTTTGAAAAGGGATTTGAAAATGCACAAATCATCAAGGCAGACTCGGGGCGTCTGGAAATGACCGCTGACAAGCAACATTTATATTTGCATCTTTATAGTGGTGAACAGTTTGAAAACCTGAAGTCACAAAACATGAGCCAGAAGAATGTGCCTTACCGTCGGGAGGCATTTCGTGAGAAACATGCGATCATTGAGTTTGATTCTGATTTCAATATGGCTGACGAAGGTATCATGAGTGGCCAGTCCAATAGTAAGGATATGCGTATGTTGCAGGCTGGTATTGACTCGATGGCTGTGCGTAATGACAGTATTGGAAGGGCTTATTATAAAGAAGTGATGGGGAGCACGTATCGTGCATCTGCGTCTTCTTTGTCGAAAGCGGATACGGTGAAAATTGAAAAGGCGAATTTGGCTTTTTATGATGTCGATAGCCTGTACAATACCAAAACGTTGGCTGAGAAACAGAAAATTCTGGATGCTGCTACTAGCCGTGCACAAAGTGTGGCAAGTGATTGGAATTTTAAAAGTTTCAACATTTCATCTACTGATACTAATTTGCGTCGTCACATGACCGCTTGGCATGAAAAACTGACGCTTTCTTTAGCTTGCCTTATTTTCTTTTTTATCGGTGCACCCTTGGGAGGTATTATCCGTAAAGGCGGGTTGGGAATGCCGGTGGTGGTTTCGGTGCTGATTTTCATCGTGTATTATATAATTAATAATACGGGATACAAAATGGCCCGTGACGGTAAGTGGATCGTTTGGATGGGTATGTGGACTAGTACGGCTGTGTTGGCTCCACTCGGCGCTTTTCTTACATATAAGTCCAATAATGATTCGGTGGTGTTGAATGCTGATGCCTATGTCAACTGGTTCAAGAAGATTATCGGCATACGCAGTGTACGCCATCTGTTCCGTAAGGAGGTCATTATTCATGATCCCGACTATGAGCGTTTGCCTGCTGACCTGGAAGCATTGTCGGCTCAGTGTCGTACTTATATGCAGGAAAAGAACCTGAAACATGCTCCTAACTATTGGAAGCTTTGGATGTCCGACAGACAGGACGAAGAGGTGGAGAGGATTAATGATCGTATGGAACTGCTGATAGAGGAAATGGCAAATACACGTTCTGTTAGTTTGCTGACAGTGTTGAACAACTATCCGATTATTTCCGTTCGGGCCCATACCCGTCCTTTTCATAACTATTGGTTAAATCTTGCTTGTGGCGTTTTGTTTCCTATCGGGCTGTTCTTCTATTTCCGAATTTGGGCTTTTCGATTGCGCCTGTACAAGGATTTGGAGCGTATCATTAAGACAAATGATACTGTGATTGTACTGATGGAGAAAGATAAAATATGTAATTAATATTGAGAGATATGGAAAAAGTAAAGCTGAATACCATTGAGGAAGCCATTGAGGACTTCAAGGCTGGAAATTTTGTAATAATAGTGGATGATGAGGATCGTGAGAACGAGGGTGATTTGATTATTGCGGCCGAGAAAATTACGCCGGAGAAGGTAAACTTTATGTTGAAGCATGCACGTGGTGTGTTGTGTGCTCCGATTACCATATCACGTTGTAAGGAACTGGATTTGCCCCATCAGGTGGCTGACAATACATCGGTGTTGGGTACTCCTTTTACGGTAACTATCGACAAGTTGGAAGGATGTTCTACGGGGGTGTCTGCTGCTGATCGTGCTGCTACCATTCAAGCGTTGGCCGATCCGACGTCAACGCCTGCCACTTTTGGACGGCCGGGGCACATCAATCCGCTTTATGCACAGGAAAAGGGTGTTTTACGTCGTGCAGGACATACAGAAGCTACTATAGATATGTGTCGCCTGGCAGGGTTCTATCCTGCAGGGGCATTGATGGAAGTGATGAATGACGACGGTACTATGGCTCGTCTGCCTGAACTACGTAAGATGGCTGATGAATACGGCTTGAAGCTCATTTCTATTCATGATTTGATTGCTTATCGGTTGAAACAGGAATCAATTGTAGAAAAAGGGGTTGAGGTGAATATGCCTACCGAACACGGTGATTTCCGTCTTATCGCTTTTCGCCAGAAATCCAACGGCTTGGAACATGTAGCTTTGTTTAAAGGTGTTTGGAATCCCGATGAGCCTATCTTGGTGCGTGTACATTCTTCGTGTGCAACGGGTGATATTTTTGCCTCTAAGCGTTGTGATTGTGGTGAACAGCTGCACAAAGCTATGGAGATGATTGAAAAGGCTGGTAAAGGTGTGGTGGTTTACCTCAATCAAGAAGGTCGAGGAATTGGATTAATGGAAAAAATGAAAGCTTATAAGTTGCAGGAAGATGGAATGGATACGGTAGATGCCAATATCTGTCTGGGCCATTTGGCAGATGAACGCGATTATGGGGTCGGTGCCCAAATTCTCCGTGAATTGGGTGTGCATAAGATGCGTCTGATGACTAACAATCCTGTGAAGCGTGTTGGCCTTGAAGCTTATGGACTGGAGATAACGGAGAATGTTCCTATTGAAACCACTCCAAACCAATATAATGAGCGTTATCTGCGTACAAAGAAGGAACGCATGGGGCATATTCTACATTTCAACAAGTAAAAATGACTAATTGCTTTCTTGTCTCAAAGAAATTGTCTTATTTTGCAACAAGAAAGTTAACAACCCTATAAAATAGAAGCAAAATGAATCAATTATCAGATCGTTTGAACAGTTTGTCGCCTTCCGCGACGCTGGCTATGTCTCAGAAAAGTGCCGAGCTGAAGGCTCAGGGCGTAGATGTAATTAACTTGAGTGTTGGTGAACCGGATTTCAATACACCTGATCACATTAAAGAGGCTGCCAAGAAGGCTATTGATGAGAACTACTCTCGTTATTCTCCTGTCGCCGGCTATTCGGGCTTGCGTAACGCTATTGTGGCTAAATTGAAGGAAGAGAACGATCTGGAATATACAGTCGCTCAAATTTCTTGTGCTAATGGCGCCAAGCAGTCGGTATGTAATACTATTTTGACGCTGGTCAATCCTGGTGATGAGGTTATCGTTCCTGCTCCTTATTGGGTAAGCTATCCTGAAATGGTGAAGCTGGCCGAGGGAAAGCCTGTGGTTGTTACTGCCGGTATTGAGCAGGACTTCAAGATAACTCCTGCTCAGTTGGAGGCTGCTATCACGCCAAAAACTAAAGCGTTGATTCTTTGCTCTCCATCTAATCCGACAGGCTCTGTTTATACGGCTGAGGAGTTAGCCGGATTGGCTGCTGTACTTGAGAAGCATTCGCAAGTGTATGTCATTGCTGATGAGATCTATGAACACATTAATTATATTGGTCGTCACCACAGCATTGCCCAAATTCCCTCGATGAAGGATCGTACGGTTATAGTCAACGGTGTATCGAAAGCATACGCCATGACGGGCTGGCGTATCGGTTTCATTGCTGGTCCTGAATGGATAGTAAAGGGTGTGAATAAGTTGCAGGGGCAGTACACTTCGGGTCCATGTTCTGTATCGCAGAAGGCTGCTGAGGCTGCTTATACGGGGACGCAAGCTCCAGTTGAGGAAATGCGTCAGGCTTTTCAGCGTCGTCGTGACCTGATTGTAAAATTGGCTAAGGAAATACCGGGTTTTGAGGTGAACGTACCGCAGGGTGCTTTCTATCTCTTCCCTAAATGTAGTTCGTTCTTCGGTAAGTCGGCTGCTGATCGTAAAATCAACAATTCTGATGATTTGGCCATGTATTTGCTTGAAGTGGGTCATGTGGCCTGTGTAGGTGGTGCCTCGTTCGGAGCTCCTGAGTGCATTCGAATGAGTTATGCGACAAGTGACGAAAATATTGTTGAAGCTATTAGCCGTATCAAGAAGGCACTGGCTGCACTGAAATAAGTTATAGTGTACACATATAAATCCTCTTGTCGTATCTGAAAAGAAAGAATCGACAAGAGGATTTTTGTTTATTTTTGTGTGGCGTAATGGGAGATGCGATTATCTTCGCCGGTAATTATCTCAAGTATTTGTTTTACAATCTTAAGGTAACGGATGAAATAAGTATGGTGATGGATAATTATAGAATATGAATGTCCGCATGTTACCAAATTAGCAAAGTTTAAACTGCCAAGTTGCTCCTCATCCATGTTTTGGAACACTTTATGCAGAATATAAAACGTAAGACAATAAACATATGCATTATGAACCTGCTTGATTTTTACCGTCAATATCCCGACGAGGCATCCTGTGAGGAAGCGCTTCGTCGTTTCC